>CACXFD010000038.1 GCA_902766845.1 uncultured Lachnospiraceae bacterium
CCGAGAAGGTGGAGTATGACCTGATGAAGGTCCTCCCGAAGGAGAACTGGATCCGCTACAACATCCAGATCATCATGCTGGGCCGTGAGATCTGCCGGTCGCAGCGCCCCCGCTGCGGCGAATGCTTCCTGTCGGACCTGTGCCCGGCCCGCGGGAAGGAGACCCGGTAAGGCCGCGGCGCGGCCGGCCGGGGAATTGTTTCAATTCTGTTAAAACACGGATTCCGTCACAAAAATGTAAGATTTTCGGATTGCACTTCCCGAACACTGCTGATAAAATGTAGTTGTATCGGTATGCTTTGACCACTAGATATGGTGGTCTTTCGTTTATAAAAGGAGTCGATCATGAAGATCAGATACGGACTGGCCTGCCTGGCGCTGGCGGCCGGGATCGCGCTGGCGTCCCCGCTGACCGCGCAGGCCGGAAAGATTCCCGAAGAAGAACTGAAGATCGCGGAAGGCGTATACGCCGAGAACGTGGCGCTCGGAGGCCTGACGGAGCAGGAGGCCCTGACCCGGCTGGAGGAGGAGTTCAACGCCCAGAAGAGCAAGTCCCTGATCGTGGACGTGAACGGGGAGCAGGCTTCGGTCACGCTCGGGGAGCTGGGGCTCACCTGGAAGAACCCGGAGATCGCGCAGGAGGCCGCTCTGCTCGGACGCGGCGGATCGGTGGTCACGCGGTATAAGGCCATGGAGCAGCTGCGTCATGAGACGCGGGAGCTGAACCTGATCCTGTCGCTGGATGAGGCCGCGCTGGACCGCTTCATCAGCACGCAGGTGGAGGCTTTCAATAAAGAACCGGTGGAACCGGCCTTGAAGCGCCGGGACGGCGCGTTCACGATCAGCGACAGCCATACCGGCATGTCGGTGAACGTGGAGAAGACAAGGCGGGACATCGTGTTCGCGGTGCTGGAGCCCTGGGAGAAGGACACGCTCACCGTGAACGCCACCGTAGAGGTCACGCAGCCCGTGCATGACGGGGCTCTGCTCTATCAGGTGACAGACCGCATCGGCACCTGCACCACGGTCATGTCCAACATGGGAAATAAGAACCGTGTGCATAACGTGACGCTCGGCAGCAAGAACGCGAACGGCACCATCGTCTGGCCCGGCGAGGAGGTCTCCTGGAGCGAGATCCTGGGGCCACGCAATGAAGAGAACGGCTGGGCCGTGGCCGCGGAATACGTGAACGGCGGCTCCAAGGAGGATTACGGCGGAGGCATCTGCCAGACCGCCACCACGATGTACGGGGCCCTGCTGGACGCGGAGGTCAAGGTCACCGAGCGCTGGCCGCATTCGCGCGTGATCTGGTACGCGCCGATGGCCCAGGACGCGGCGATGTCCGGCACCTATAAGGACCTGAAGTTCCGCAACGATTTCGACGTTCCGATCTACCTCGAATGCTACGTGTCGGGGAACAAGGTCGTCTACAACATCTACGGCAAGGAGACGCGGCCGTCCAACCGCCGCGTGGAATATGTTTCCGAAGTCCTTTCGGAGACGGATCCGGGCTACAAGGACGTGCCGGATCCGAGCATGCTGATCGGCACCAGCCGCGTCACCACCAAAGCGTATCCGGCCGTCAAGGCCACGCTGACCAAGAACGTCTACATGGACGGAAAGCTGGTGGAGAGCACGCTGCTGCATACGGACAACTACAAGGCCCTGCAGGGCGTGCGCGCTGTGGGGACCAAGCAGCCGGAGCCCGAACCCGAGCCCGAGACGCAGGCGCCCAAGGAGACTTCGGAGAGCAGGGAGACCAAGGCGTCTTCCGAGAATGACGGAGACTGACGGCTGCCGCGCCGGAAAAATGCTGCGGATCCGTAACGCGGCCGGACGGCCGGGAAAAGAGCCTGTGCCGCCGCAGCCCCTCACCGGGCAAGACAGGAACTGCCGGAAGGAGCAGCGCTTCTTCCGGCGTTCGTTCATCCTATGACCAGAAAAAGGGAGGTCCCCGATGGCAGAACTGAGTGATAAGAGCAAGGCCCAGATCCTTGAGATCCTGGAGAAAGACAGCCGCACGAGCGCGGCCGATATCGGCATCATGCTCGGCATCGGAGAAGAAGAGGCGGCCGCCCAGATCCGCGCGATGGAAGAAGAGGGCGTGATCTGCGGCTATCATACGCTCGTGAACTGGGAGAAGATCTCGGAAGAGAAGGTCGTCGCTCTGATCGAAGTGCGCGTGACGCCCCAGCGCGACATGGGCTTCGACAAGCTCGCGGAGCGCATCTACCAGTACGAGGAGGTCCAGGCCGTTTACCTGATGAGCGGCGCGTACGACTTCACGGTCATCATCGAGGGCCGCAGCATGAAGAGCGTCGCGCAGTTCGTATCGTCCAAGCTCGCGACCATCGACGGCGTGCTCTCCACGGCCACGCACTTCATCCTGAAGACATATAAGGACGAAGGCATGGTCATGCTCGAAAAAGAGAAAGACGAAAGGATCCAGGTGATGCCATGAGAGATCCGCTGTCCCGCCAGGTGCAGCAGCTGAAGCCGTCGGGGATCCGCAAGTTCTTCGACATCGTCAGCGAGATGCCGGACGCGGTGTCACTGGGCGTGGGCGAACCGGATTTCGCGACGCCCTGGCCTATCCGCGAGGCCGGCATCCATTCACTGGAACTGGCTCATACCCATTATACGTCCAACGCCGGCCTGCAGGAGCTCAAGACCGAGATCGCGCGGTACTTAAAGCGCCGCATCGGCGTGTCCTACGATGACCGTTCCGAGATCTTCGTGACGGTCGGCGGGTCGGAAGCCATCGACCTGGCGCTGCGCGCGATGCTGGATCCCGGGGACGAGGTCCTGATCCCGCAGCCCAGCTACGTCTCCTACGAGCCCTGTACCAGGCTGGCCGGCGGAGCGCCGGTCATCATCGAGCTGCAGGAGAAGGATGAGTTCCGGCTGACCGCGGCGCAGATCGACGCGGCCGCCACGGAGCGCACCAAGATCCTGGTCCTGCCGTTCCCGAACAATCCGACCGGCTCCGTGCTGCGCCGGGAAGACCTGGAACAGATCGCGGAGGCGGTGATCCGCCACGACCTGTACGTGATCTCAGATGAGATCTATTCCGAACTGACTTACGGCGAGACCGAGCATGTGTCCATCGCGTCCCTGCCCGGCATGCAGGAGCGCACGGTCCTGATCAACGGCTTTTCGAAAGCCTACGCGATGACCGGCTGGCGCATGGGCTACGCGGCCGCGCCCGAGCGCATCCTGAAGCAGATGGTGAAGATCCACCAGTACGCGATCATGTGCGCCCCCACGACCAGCCAGTACGCGGGCGTGGAGGCCATGAGGAGCGGCGATGCCGACGTCGCGCGCATGCGCGCCTCGTATGACCAGCGCCGGCGCTACGTCCTGCACGAGCTGCATGACATGGGTCTGCCGTGCTTCGAGCCGATGGGCGCGTTCTACGTGTTTCCGAACATCTCGCGCTTCGGCATGACCAGCGAAGACTTCGCGACGAAGCTCCTCTATCAGGAGAAGGTCGCGGTGGTGCCCGGCACCGCCTTCGGCGACTGCGGCGAAGGCTTCATCCGCATCTCCTACGCGTACTCGCTCGAGAACCTGAAGAAGGCGCTCGGGCGCGTGAGGAAGTTCGTGGAGAAGCTGGACGGGAAGACGGAAGCATAAACAAAGAAAACTGATGACATGACCGGTGACTGCCGGACAGGTCACCGGGATACGGAAACTGTGCCGTAAGCGGGATCGATCGCTTACGGCGCTGTTTGTTTATGGGATATCATATATGTGATTGCCGATTCGGCGCAGGCCTGCTACAATGGAAACGAGGTGAGTAAAAACGCACCCGCTCTTTATAAAAGCGTTACCCCGGCAGTCC
Organism: uncultured Lachnospiraceae bacterium; assembly: GCA_902766845.1. Classification (GTDB taxonomy): domain Bacteria; phylum Bacillota; class Clostridia; order Lachnospirales; family Lachnospiraceae; genus RUG11204. Next base: position 3,844 of record CACXFD010000038.1, read on the forward strand.
CGTATCAAGTTCGCGCGTCCCACCATAAAACGGAGGAAAAAGACATGAAAAAGAGACTGTGCCTGCTGCTGGCCCTGTGCCTGACCATGACATCCCTGGCGGCTTGCTCATCCCCGGCCCCCGCACCGACCGCGGCCTCGACGGAAGCTCTGACCGAGACCCCGACCGAGGCCCCTTCGGAAGCTCCGACCGAGGCGCCGACCGAAGCGCAGGAGCCCGAAGACGAAGTCCATACGCTGGACAACATCCGTGACTATGTCGTCGGCGTGGATGAACCGGTCGAGCTGGCCGACGGGTCCACCCGGGCCTTGATCAATTTCGACAACGCGGCGACGACACCTTCGTTCCGCCCGGTCATGGCGGAAGTGGACAGCAAGCTGGAGATGTACGGCTCGATCGGCCGCGGCTTCTCCCAGAAATCCAACTATTCGACTGACCTTTACAACGAAACGCGCGACAAGGTGCTGGACTTTGTCGGCGCGGACTATCCCACCTACACCTGCTTCTATGTGAACAACACGACCGACGGCCTGAACAAGCTGGCCTCCGCCCTGATCGAGACCGGGGACGAGGTCGTGCTGGCCACCCGCATGGAGCACCACGCCAACGACCTCTCCTGGAGAGAGCGCTGCAAGGTGATCTACGCGGAGGTCGACGAGCAGGGCCGCATGATCTATGAAGAGATCGAAAAGATGCTGAAGGAGAACCACGTCGACTACGTCTCCGTCACCGCGGCCTCCAACGTCACCGGCTATGTGACGGACGTGCACCGCATCGCGAAACTGGCGCATCAGTACGGGGCGAAGATCATCGTCGACGGCGCGCAGATCGTGGCGCACCGGTCCTTCTCGATGCGGGGCGAGACTCCGGAAGAGGACATCGACTTCTTCGTGTTCTCCGCGCATAAGATGTATTCGCCGTACGGCGGCGGCGCGGTCGTGGGCCTCTGGGAGGAACTGGATCAGCATATGCCGGAATTCTACGGCGGCGGCACCGTGACCGTCGTGGGCGACTACTGGTGGGGCAACAAGCTGGCGCCCGCCCTGTACGAGGCCGGTTCGCCCAATTATCCCGGCGTGGTCGGCATGGGGAAGGCCATGGACATCCTGCAGGAGGTCGGCTTCGAGAACATCCGGGAACATGAACAGAAGCTGATCCGGAAGATGATCGACGGCCTGCTGCAGTTCGAGAACGTCACGGTCTACGGCGATACCGAGAACATCTCGGACCGTGTCGGCGTCGTCACGTTCAACTTCAGCGACGTCAATTCCCACCTGCTCGCGGAGCATCTGGCCAACGACTGCGGCATCGCCACGCGGCGCGGCCTGTTCTGCGCGCATCCGTACTGCTGGCGGCTCCTGGGCGTGCCGGACGATGCCGTGATGGGGTACGAGAGCTGTGAGGGCCCGTACACGCCCGGCATGATCCGCGTCAGTTTCGGCATCTACAATACCGAGGAGGAAGTGGACGAGTTTTTGAAGCTCCTGCCCACGGCGATCGAGAACGCCAAGAAAGAGCAGGAAGAGCACAACAACAGTCAGATGATCGTCCGGCCGATCGATCCGGCGTTCTGATGCTTTCCGACAGGGAAGACCAAAAAGCTCCGGAAGGATGATCCTTCCGGAGCTCTTTCTCTTTTATGCGGTCATCAGGGGAGCTCTGTCCCCAAAATGCCTTGAAGCTCTTCGATGGAGCGCTTCGGGTGCAGCATCAGACAGCCGCGGCCGGATAACGGAGAGAGACCGTACAGGAGCACCCGGTTGTCTTCCGGATGGAGCGTGGATGCGGTCAGCCGGATCCGGTGGAGGGCCGGTGTCTCCTCCGAGATCTTCAGATCGATCATATGGTCGGAGTAGAGGGTCCCCTGAAATCCGAATTCGAAGCCGAAGGCTCTTTGAAAACGCTGTGCTTTGACCCATCGAAGGACGGCGTCTTTCTGCTCCTGCGTCAGGCTCTCTGCCGGGTAGGAAACGCCGTTCACCTCGATCTCAACGGAGGCCCGGCCGGGATCCTCAAAGCCCGACAGGCGGATGGGAAGCTTATACCAGCAAAGAAAAAGCACCAGCAGGATCAGCAGTGAGATCAGGATGGTTCTTCTGCGGCCCGGACGGGCGGGATCTCCGGCAGCCATGTGCGTTCTCCTTTCTCCGACATGCGGTCTTTTCAAAGCGTGTTGGACCGCAAAGTGCATAAGGGATGTTTCCGTATGTACGGGATGGAGGCGTTTCCTACGATCGAATCATAGCATGATGGGATGATGGAGTCAAGTCTTGACAAAGGCCCGCCCTGAGGCCTACACTCACAGAGGACAGGCGATCGGCCGGTGGCTGTCATACCGTACCGCAGCCTTCCTGCCGCAGCGTGCCGCGGCCTTTTCGCTGCTTTGCCCGCGCGGCATCGCCGTTTGGGAGGACCTATGTTAAACATCGTACTGCTGGAGCCGGAGATGCCGGCCAATCCCGGAAACATCGGCCGGACCTGCGTGGCGGCCGGGGTGCGCCTGCACCTGATCTGCCCGCTCGGCTTTTCGCTGAGCGAGAAAGCGCTCCGGCGCGCCGGGCTGGACTACTGGAAGGACCTGGACGTGACGGTCTATGACGACTATGCGGACTTCTGCCGGAAGAACCCGGACGCACGGGTCTGGTACGCCACCACCAAGGCGCGCCGCACCTATGCCGACGTGTCCTACGGGCCGGACGATTTCCTGATGTTCGGAAAGGAGAGCGCGGGCATCCCCGAGGAGATCCTCGTGGAGCATGAGCCGGCCTGCGTGCGTATCCCGATGCTCGGGGAGACGAGGTCGCTGAACCTGTCGAACGCGGCCGCCGTGGTCCTGTACGAGGCGCTGCGGCAGCAGGGGTTTTCGGGCCTGCAGACCCGGGGACAGCTGCACCGGCTGCATTGGTAAAGACTTCTTTTTTTCTTGCCCGTCGGGCGCGGCCCATGCTATAATAGCCCCGTTCCGTATGATCTTGACACAGGAGGACTGCACATGGATGTATTTGATCAGGCGGTCTGCTTTGCGGTCGCCGCGCACAGCGGCATGACGCGCAAGCGTTCGAGCGCCCCGTATATACTGCACCCGCTCGAGGCAGCGGCCATCGTGGGCACCATGACGGATGACCCGGAGGTCCTGGCCGCGGCCGTGCTCCACGATACCGTGGAGGACGCGGGTGTTTCGCTGGAGGAGATCCGGCTGAAATTCGGCGACCGCGTGGCGCGGCTCGTGGCTTCCGAGACGGAGAACAAGCGGCCGGACCTGCCGAAAGAGCAGACCTGGCGGATCCGCAAGGAGGAGACGCTGAAAACGCTGCATGAATCGGACGATCCGGGCGTGCGGCTGATGTGGCTCGGGGACAAACTGTCCAATATCCGCGCGTTCTTCCGCGCGTGGAGCATCGTCGGGAACTCCCTGTGGGACAGCTTCAACCAGAAGGACCCGGCCCAGCAGGCCTGGTATTACCGTACCATCGACCGGGAGCTCGAGAGCCTGAAGAATTACGAGGCCTGGCAGGAATATCACTATATGGTGGAAGCCATCTTCAAGGAGGTGGGACCGAATGAGTAACGTAAACTGCAGCCTGACGGACGGCCTGCTGAAACTGAGCCTGAGCGGTCATATCGATTCGGCCAACGCCCCGGCCGCGGAGGAGGAGATCCGCGCGGCGCAGGCGCAGGGGCCGGTGGACCGGATCGTGATCGACTGCGAGGACCTGCAGTACATCTCCAGCGCGGGCCTGCGCGTGATCCTGCGGCTGCGCAAAGCCGTGAAGGACACCTCGCTCGTGAACGTTTCGCCTGAAGTCTACGAAGTGTTCGAGATGACCGGCTTCACCGAGATGATGGACATCAAAAAGGCCTACCGGCGCCTGTCCGTCGAGGGCTGCGAGGTCATCGGCCAGGGCGCGAACGGCAAGGTCTACCGCATCGACCCGGATACCATCGTCAAGGTCTATCTGAATCCCGACGCCCTGCCGGAGATCCACCGCGAGCGCGAGCTGGCCCGCGCGGCCTTTGTGCTCGGCGTGCCCACGGCCATTCCGTACGACGTCGTGCGCATCGAGGGCGGCGGCTACGGATCGGTCTTCGAGCTGCTGAACGCGGTCAGCTACGCCAAGCTCCTCGCGTCCGGACAGAAGTCCGTGGACGAGGTCGCGGCCATGAGCATCGATCTGCTGAAGCTGATCCATTCGACCGAGATCAAGCCCGGCACGATGCCGGACATGAAGGCCGTGGCGCTCGGCTGGGCGGAATTCCTGAAGGACTATCTGCCCGCGGACCTCGCGAAAAAGCTCTATGATCTGGTCGATGCCGTACCCGAAGACATGCATATGATGCACGGGGATTACCATATCAAGAACGTGATGCTCCAGAACGGCGAGAGCCTGCTGATCGACATGGACACGCTCTGCCACGGCCATCCGATCTTCGAGCTGGCCAGTATGTTCAATGCCTACTGCGGCTTCAGCGAGCTCGATCATTCGATCACGCCGGCCTTCCTCGGCATCCCTCACGAGATGGCCGAAGAGTTCTGGTACAAGAGCCTGAAGCTCTATCTGGACGGGGCCGATGACGACAGGATCCGCTCCGTGTCGGAAAAGGCGCAGATCATCGGCTACACCCG
>CACXFD010000039.1 GCA_902766845.1 uncultured Lachnospiraceae bacterium
AAGGCTCCGTCAGCCGTCTGCCGAGCCCGAATCCTGCTCCGTCCCCGGGTCCTGTTCCGTCCCCGGATCCTGCTCCGTCCCCGGGTCCTGCTCCGTCCCCGGGTCAGCCTTCCGAACCGCCGGCCGTGTGCTCCTCCGGCATGAACCGGTGCTCAAAATGCCCCGGCCAGTATCCGGTCCGATGCGTGAACCGGCCCAGGATGTTGTCCTCGTCGTTCGGCAGGAAAGCCTGCGCCCGGGCCCAGATGTCTTCCGGCATGCCGTACATGCCCTCCGCCATCGCGCCGGCGATGGCCGCCAGCGTATCGGTGTCACCGCCCAGCGAGACCGCGTTGCGGACCGTGTCCTCGTAATCCTTTCCCTCAAAGAACGACGTCAGCGCCTTGGGCAGCGAGTCCATGCAGGACTCGTCGTGCGCGTGGCGCGCCCGCAGCTGGTCAAGCGTCTCCGAAAGATCGTAACCGAATTCCAGCTCCACGTACGCGCGGATCACGGCCTTGCTGTGACCGGTGCGCGCGAGAAAGATCACGGCCGCGGTGCATTCCGCTCCCTTGATGCCTTCCGGATGATCGTGCGTGACCGCCGCCGTGGCGCGGGCCGCCTGACGTGTCAGCTCCACGGTATCGAACAGCCAGCCGGCCGCGGACACGCGCATCGCGGACCCGTTGCCCCAGCTGCTGTACGGCTTCGGATCTCTGGCCGTAAACAGCCACCGCCAGAACCGGCCGCCGTATCCCGCGTCCGGATAGCGATGTCCCCATTTGCGCATGCAGGCGATGGTCTCCCGGCGGATCTCCTCTTCGTCGAGCCCTCCCTTTCCCCGATACGGCGTCGACTTCAGCAGCGCTTCCGCCACGGCCAGTGTCATGACCGTATCGTCGGTAAAGCTGCATGCGGGCGCAAACAGCGCAAACTCCTTGGTGCGGTCCCCGCGGTCAAACTCAAAGCGGCTCCCGATGATGTCTCCTGCAATAGCTCCGTACATATTTTCCTCCTTCTCCGGCCCTGCCGGCCGGCGCCTGCCCCGTCCGAAGCGTGTCCGTTCACGATACGGCTCCGGCGGAACGATCGGTGTCCTTCCGAACGGTGTCCTTCCGATCGTTTTCCTTTGCTGCACCCTTATCCTACCGCACGGATGGCGGGGCCGGGTCAACCCGAAGGGGACTTTTTCACCGCGCCCGGCCGGTCTTCGGGGCAGTCCGAACGGTCTTTTCTGAAAAAGCAGCGAAGGAGCCGGGCAGTCCGGCTCCTTTGCGCTGTTATTGATATGTGCCGAGCATCGGGATCCCCTGCTCGGACAGGCACTGATCGATATAGTGCAGTTCAAAGAGTCCCTGCTCGATGCAGCTCGCGACGGCCAGGTCCTGCCGGTCGTGCCCGTCCAGGCTCCAGCCGGCCCGGGCCAGCATGTCCTGCGTCTGGTCCAGATCCAGATGCAGCGCGAGGCATAACAGCAGCGCGGTCCGTTTCGAGGGACGGTATCCCGGCCCCGCGGACAGGAGCTTGGAGTAGGTCTGCTTGGAGATATAGCCGCGATAGACCCGCGAAGGCTTCAGGCCGCGCTCATCCATGATCTCGAACAGCTTTTCACGGAACGACTTTCCGTAGGAAGCCAGCTTCTCCTTCAGATCGCCGGCCGGATCCTTTTTCTTCTCCGGACGGCTGCCGGCCCAGCTGAACGCGGTCCGCGCACCGGCCTTTCCCGGCGTTTCCCGCAGCCGCCCCGCGTCGTTTCCGGCCTCTTCCCGCAGACGCTCTGCTCCGGCGCGGTTCCGGGGCCGGTCCGTCCCGTATTCCTTCCCGTGCGCCGCTTCCACATAGTGCGCGTCGATGTACGCGCGGATGTTCTCGGACACGCGCCGGCTCATCTCCGCGGCCTCGTCATCGAAGACCACGAGCGTGACGTCCATATCATGCCGCAGCGAAAAGCCCTGCAGCTCATCCAGCGCGATGCGCAGCGCGCGGTCCTTCGGAAAGCCGTAGACGCCGGACGAGATCAGCGGGAACGCGGCCGACGCGCACCCGAGCTGCACCGCGAGCTCCAGCGCGCTGCGGTAGCAGGACCGGAGTGTCTCCTCTTCCCCGTGCTCCCCGCCCTCCCAGACCGGTCCCACGGTATGGATCACATATTTCGCGTTCAGCCCGAACGCCGGCGTGGCCGCGGCCGTGCCGCGGGCGATGTCCCCGATCTTTTTCCGTTCCGCCAGCATCTGCTCGGCGCCGGCCGCGTCGTACACGGCCCGGTCCGTGCCCGACCCGATGACCGGATGCGGGTTGGCGGTGTTGACAATCGCGTCGGCCCGGACTCTCGTGATATCGTTCCGAATGATATGAAACGGCATCTCTCTCACCTCTGCTTCCACTATACCTGCCGGAAATGCCGCTGTCAACGGCATCGAACGATTGAAACCGGCGCCGGTTTCTGCTACAATGATGCCGGAAGCAGTTCTTTGTTTGCCGGCCCGGCATCCCCGGCTCGTTTTCTTTTCGGAGCGTCATCCCGCAGGAGAGACCGTATGAATCTGTTCGCTGAAGAGTACCGCCGCAAGCTGCGCACGCCGGACGAGGCCGTGCGCGTCGTCAAAAGCGGCGACTGGATCGACTACATGGCCCACATCTGTTTCCCGGTCCTGCTGGACCGGGCTCTCGCGCGCCGCCGGGATGAACTGACGGACGTCAAGATCCGCGGGAGCCTGCTCTTCGGGCCCATCGAGGCCGTGGAGTGCGACCCGAAGCGGGAGCATTTCATCTACAACAGCTGGCACTGCACGTCATATGAACGCAGTCTCTGCGACCGCGGCCTGTGCAATTATATCCCGATGATCTTCCGCAACGTGGTGCCGTATTACCAGCACTTTTTGACCGTGAACGTGGCCATGATGTGCGTGACGCCGATGGACCGCCACGGCTATTTCAACCTGTCCAGCGGCACCGGCGTCGCGAAAGGGATCCTGGATAAGGCCGATATCGTGATCCTCGAGGTCAACGAGAAGCTCCCGTGGGTCTACGGCGGGACCGATGAATGCATCCACATCTCCGAAGTGGATTACATCGTGGAGGGAGATCATACTTCTCTCCCGCATTTTCCGCAGGCGGATCCCACGCCCGAGGAGATCGCGATCGCGGACCACATCCTGCCCTTGATCCCGTCGGGCGCCACGCTGCAGCTCGGCATCGGCGGTATGCCGACCATGCTCGGCAAGCGCCTCGCACAGTCGGACCTTACAGACCTCGGCATGCACACAGAGCTCTGCTCCGACGCGTATCTGGACCTGTACCGGGCCGGCAAGCTGACCAATAAGAAAAAGAACCTGCAGCCCGGCAAAGGCATCACGGGCATGATCATCGGCTCGGACGAGCTCTACGACTGGCCGGACCGGAACCCGGGCCTCGCGGTCTTCCCGCTCGAATATGTGAACGCGGCCGAGACCATCGCCAAAAACGACAACATGATCTCGATCAACAACTGCATCGCCGTGGACCTGTACGGCCAGGTCAGCGCCGAGAGCGCCGGCATCCGGCACATCAGCGGCACCGGCGGCCAGCTCGATTTCGTGACCGGCGCGGCCATGTCCAAAGGCGGCAAGGCCTTCATCTGCGCGACCTCGTCCTACCGGGACAAAAAAGGCGAGCTGCACTCGCGGATCCTGCCCCACTTTGCCGGCGACATCATCACGGACCCGCGCAGCCAGGCCTATTACGTGGTGACGGAATACGGGCTCGTGAACCTGGTGGGCCGCAGCACCTGGGAACGCGCCGAGCTGCTGATCTCGATCGCGCATCCGGATTTCCGCGACCGGCTGATCCGCGCCGCGGAAAAGCAGAACATCTGGATCGCGTCCAATAAACGGTAAAGGAGACATCCATGCCACAGGAAAAGATCCTGGTCCTCGATTTCGGCGGCCAGTACAACCAGCTGATCGCGCGCCGCGTGCGCGAATGCCACGTCTACGCCGAAGTGGTCCCGTATACCACGCCGCTCTCCGCGCTCCTCGCGATGGAGCCGGCCGGCATCATCTTCACCGGCGGCCCCAACAGCGTCTATGACGACGCCTCGCCCCACTATGATCCGGCCATCCTCACGGCCGGCATCCCGGTCCTCGGGATCTGCTACGGCGCCCAGCTGATCGCGCATATGGCGGGCGGGCGCGTGGAGAGCGCGCCGGTCAGCGAATACGGCCGGACCACGGTCTTCGCGGAGACCGATTCCCGGCTCCTGCGCCACGTCCACGCCCAGACCACGGTCTGGATGAGCCATACGGATTATATCGCGCAGGCGCCGGAAGGCTTTCGCGTCACGGCCCGTACGGAGAACTGCCCCTGCGCGGCCATGGAGAATGACGCGCAGCGTATCTACGCGGTCCAGTTCCATCCCGAGGTCCTGCACACGCAGGAGGGAAAGATCGTCCTGCGCAACTTCGTGCGCGGCATCTGCGGCTGCCGGGGAAGCTGGCGCATGGATTCGTTCGTGCAGACCGCCGTCGCGCAGATGCGGGAAAAGATCGGGGACGGCCGCGTGCTCTGCGCGCTCTCGGGAGGCGTCGATTCCTCGGTCGCCGCGGTCCTTCTGTCCAAAGCGGTGGGCCGCCAGCTGACCTGCGTCTTCGTGGACCACGGCCTGCTGCGCAAGAACGAGGGCGACGAGGTCGAAGCCATCTTCGGGCCGCAGGGCCCGTATGAACTGAATTTCATCCGCGTGAACGCGCAGGAGCGCTTCTACGGCCGGCTGGCCGGCGTGACGGAGCCGGAGAAGAAACGCAAGATCATCGGAGAAGAATTCATCCGCGTCTTTGAGGAAGAAGCCAAAAAGATCGGCGCCGTGGACTTTCTAGCCCAGGGCACCATCTATCCGGACGTGATCGAGAGCGGCCTCGGAGCCAGCGCCACGATCAAGTCCCATCATAACGTGGGCGGCCTGCCCGACCATGTGGAATTCCGCGAGATCGTGGAGCCGCTGCGCATGCTCTTCAAGGACGAGGTGCGCCGGCTCGGGCGGGAGCTTGGGCTCCCGGAAAGTCTGGTCTCGCGCCAGCCCTTCCCCGGTCCGGGGCTCGCGATCCGGGTGATCGGAGAGGTAACGGGGGAAAAGCTCGCCATCCTGCGCGAAGCCGACGCGATCTTCCGGGAGGAGATGGCGGAAGCCGGGCTCGATAAAACGGCGAACCAGTATTTCGCGGTGCTGACGGAGCTGCGCTCGGTTGGCGTGATGGGAGACGGCCGCAGTTACGACCGGGCCGTAGCCCTGCGCAGCGTGCAGACTTCGGATTTCATGACAGCCGATTTCAGCCGTCTGCCCTGGGAAGTGCTTGACCGCGTCTCCGTACGGATCGTAAACGAAGTGCGGGGCGTGAACCGCGTCCTCTACGACATCACCTCCAAACCGCCCGCCACCGTGGAATACGAATAAAGACGGCCTTTCCGGCCGTCCCTGTGCAGACAGAATAAAAAGACCATGACTTTTTTGTCATGGCCTTTTTATTCCGGATCAGGCAGCATTCATGCTGTATCCCGCTCTGCGCGTCTCGCGCTCATCGCGCCGCACATACTGCGCATCACCGAGACCCAGAAGGATCCTTCCCAGGCGGCCGAACATGAAGAGCAATATTCCGCAGCCGGCGCCCTTGCCGAAAGCCTTCGCGAGCTTCAGGCACTCTATCAGCTGGACGATCATCGCCAGTCCCAGGAATATA
>CACXFD010000040.1 GCA_902766845.1 uncultured Lachnospiraceae bacterium
ATAAGATTCGGCTCGGAGAGCTGAGTTAGAAGGAGGACCGTTTGGTCACAAGAGAACTGATCTTTGAGAACGCGGAGGAGATGAAGGCCGTCTTCGGCCCCTTCGATCAGATGATCCGGCTGCTCGAAAAGACCGTACCGGTCACGGTGGTCGGCTCGGAGAGCGGCGTGCGGATCCTGGCTTCCTCGGAAGAGGACGCGGACCGGGCCGTGCGCGCGCTGCAGACCGTGAGGGACCTGCGCCGCGGCGGCGCCGTCCTGAACGAGACGGCGTTCCGCCAGGCGCTGGACCTGTCGGAGACCGGGCGCCAGGAAGAAGCGCTGGCGGTCATGCAGGACGTGCTGACGCTGACGTACCGCGGCCGCCCCGTCAAGTGCAAGACCGTGGGCCAGAAACGGTACGTGGAGGCCATCCGGGACCATACCGTCACCATCTGCATCGGCCCGGCCGGCACCGGCAAGACCTATCTGGCCATCGCGACGGCCGTGGAGGCGCTCAAGCGCGAGGAGATCTCCCGCATCATCCTGACGCGTCCGGCCGTGGAGGCCGGCGAGCATCTGGGCTTTTTGCCCGGCGACCTGCAGAGCAAGGTGGACCCGTATCTGCGGCCTCTGTATGACGCGCTGTTTGAGATGATGGGGGAGGAAAAGTTCCACTCCTGTCTGGAGCGCGGGATCATCGAGGTGGCCCCGCTCGCCTATATGCGCGGACGGACGCTGTCGGGCTGCATGGTGATCCTGGATGAGAGCCAGAACGCCAGCCTCGAGCAGCTGTTCATGGTCCTGACCCGCCTAGGGGAAGGCTCCAAGATGATCGTGACAGGGGATGTGACGCAGGTGGACCTGAAGGACCAGACGTCCGGCCTCGAGCAGTGCGCGAAGATCCTGGAGCCGGTGGACGGCATTTCCGTGATGCGCCTGACCGGGAAAGACGTCGTGCGTCACCAGCTCGTGCGGGACATCATCAAGGCGTTTGAAGAATACCAGGCCCGTGAGGAAAAGAAGGCGGGCCGCCGCGGACCGGGCCGCCCGGTCCGGGAAGAGAGGAAAAAGAAGTGACGGTCGAATGGGAAAGAGAAACGCAGACGCCGCTCGCGGTAGAGGATGAGGAAGCCCTCGTGCGGCGCGTGATCGAAGCGGCGCTGGACGCGGAGGGCTTTCCGTTCGAAGCGGAGGTCCACGTCCTGCTGACCGATGACGCCGCCATCCGGGAGATCAACCGGGAATACCGCGGGATCGACGCGGCCACGGACGTGCTCTCGTTTCCGATGGCGGACTATCCGGCCCCCGGCGTGTTCGATCAGCTGGAAGAGGACGATGACCTGTTCCATCCGGACACCGGGGAACTGATCCTCGGGGATATCGTGATCTCGGCGGATCACGTGAAGGAGCAGGCCGCCTCGTACGGCCACAGCGAAGAGAGGGAACTGGCCTTTCTGACCGCCCACAGTATGTTCCATCTGATGGGATATGATCACATAAACGAAGAGGACCGGCATGTCATGGAGAAAAAGCAGGAAGAACTGCTCGAGAGCCTCGGCATCCGCCGTGCCCCGTAAGTGGAAAGGAGATTCAAATGAACCGTAAAAAGGATTTCCTGCGGCGCCTGCTCTGCGCCGTGCTGTGTGCCGCGATGGCCCTGACGCTGCTGGCCGGCTGCCGGCGCGCCCCGGAGGAGACGGAGGCGCCTACGGAGACGCAGACCCAGCCTGCGCCCACGGTCATCGTCGAGACGGAGCCGGAAACGGAGCCGGAGACGGAAGAAGAGACACAGCCACTGTCGGAACTGGAGCAGCGCCTGCTCCCGGACGGCCGGATGTACAGCTATTATACCGGGCTTCCGGTCAGCGTGGAACAGGGAAGCCGCCGCGCCGTTGCCGTCATGATCAATAACGTCAAGGCCGCGCTGCCGCAGGCCGGCGTCGCGAGCGCGCAGATCATGTATGAGTGCCCGACCGAGGGCGGGACGGTCCGTCTGATGGGCGTGTTCCCGGACGGCATCTATGACGAGCTGCCCAAGATCGGCTCCATCCGCAGCGCGCGCACCTATTACGTGCTGCTGCAGAGCTCGCTCCAGTGCATCTTCATCCACAACGGCCGCGCGCTGTTCGCGCTCCCGTACCTGGAGATGCCGCACATCCAGCGCATGGACGGCACGCTCGGAAAGTATTACAAGTACTATTTCCGCACCACGGAAAAGAAATCGCCGCACAACCTCTTCATCTCGGGCGAGGGGATCAACAAGGGCATCGCGGATTTCGAATACGACACGCAGATCCCCGAGGGCTTCGATCCGTTCGAGTTCTATCACGGGGATGAGAAGGTCAATCCGACCGTCGCGAAGGGCGAGGACGCGAAGACCATCCACATCGGCTTCCGCTCGAACGATTCGACCTTCGTCTACCATCCGGACGAGGACCTGTACTATCACTTCCAGTACGGGGAGAAGCACATCGACCAGAATAACGATAAACAGGTCACGACGAACAACATCCTGATCGAGTACCATACCGTGGATTACTACGATGAGACGGAGTACCTGAACATCACGCTGGACGGTGAAGGAGAGGGCTATTACTGCACGGGCGGGAAGGTCATCCCGATCACCTGGAGCCGCAGCTTCGAGTGGGGCATGACGCATTATTATGACCTCGAAGGCAACGAGATCCAGCTGACGCCCGGCAAGACCTGGATCAGCATCATCCAGAAGAGCCGCAAGGAGCATACGACGTTCGAGCCGTAAGGCCGGCGGCCCGGTATCCCGCCCCGCAGGACCCGGCGAGAAGGCGGCCGGTCTGATCCGGCCGCTCCAGAATAAAACGGAAGTACGGAAGTTTTTATGAGTGCACAGAAGAAGTCATCCAGTAATTTCCTGGTACAGGGCAGCATCCTGGCCATCGCGTCGATCGTCAGCCGCCTGATCGGCCTCGTCTATCGGATCCCGATGACGAACGCCATCGGCGCGGACGGGATCGGCGTCTATTCGACGGCCTACAACGTGTATTTCATCTGCCTGCTCCTGTCCAGCTACAGCCTCCCGACGGCGGTCTCCAAGCTGATCTCGGAACGGATCGCGCTGCATCAGTATAAGAACGCGCAGCGGATCCTGCGCGTCGCGCTCGTTTTCGCGCTCGCCGTGGGTACGCTGGCCGCGGCCGTCATGTTCTTCGGGGCGGATTTCCTGGCCGTGAAGATGCAGAACATGCCGGAAGCCCGGCTGGCCATCCAGACGCTGGCGCCTACCATTTTCATCATGGCCTTCCTCGGCGTGCTGCGCGGCTATTTCCAGGGCATGGGCAGCATGGTCCCGACGGCCGTATCCCAGGTCCTGGAACAGATCCTGAACGCGATCGTCAGCGTGGCGGCCTGCGTTTCGATGTTCGCCTACGGCAAGAAGCTGGACGACCTGCTCAGCACCACCGGGAACGCGGTATCGTACGGCGCCGCGGGCGGCACCATCGGCACCGGCGCGGGCGCGGCCATCGCCTTCGTGTTCTGCCTCGGCCTGTATCTCGTATACCGGCGCGTCGTGCAGGCACGCACGCGGCGGGACACCACGGCCCGCCTGGAGGGCTATCCGTACCTGATGAAGCTCCTGCTGATGACGGCCATCCCGATCATCCTGAACACCGGCGTCTACATCATCAGCATCATCTTCGACAACAGCCTCTTTGGCCATTATACGAGCTGGGCCGGGATCTATGACCAGTACAAGCTCCTCTGGGGCGAATTCTCGGGCAAGTACCATCTGCTGACGAACGTGCCGATCTCGATGTCGAACGCGCTCGCGCTCTCGATCGTCCCGGCCCTGTCCGCCGCGGTCGCGCGCCGGAACTTCTCGGAAGCCGCGGACAAGACCGATATGTCCATCCGCTTCATCATGATCATCTCGGTGCCCTGTGTCGTAGGACTGTCCGTCCTGGCCATGCCGATCATGAACATGCTGTTCCGCGGAGACAATTCGCTGGCCGCGCAGATGATGACGGTCGGTTCGTTCACAATCATCTTTTATTCGCTGTCCACGGTCACGAACGCGATCCTGCAGGGCATGAACCACATGCACGTGCCGGTCGTCAACGCGCTGATCGCGCTGATCCTGCACAATATCTGCCTCGTGATCTTCCTGTGGGGCTTCAAATGGGGCATCTACGGAGCCGTCTGGGGGAACATCTCGTTCGGGATCTTCATGTGCATCCTGAACTTCCTGTCGCTCCGGCGCTTCCTGAGCTTCCGCATCAACTGGCTCAAGACCGTGGCCCTGCCGCTGCTGTGCTCGGCCGTGATGGGAGCCGTGACCTGGTGCTTCTATCATTTTGTGTACAAGGTCTTCCCGCACAACACGATCCTGACGCTGCTGTCGATCGTCGTAGCGGTCATCGTCTACGCGGTCGTGCTGCTCCTGACGCGCTGTGTGGAGGAAGCGGAACTGTATAACTTCCCGAAGGGAGCCACGCTGGTGCGGATCGCCCGCAAGCTCCACCTTCTTCGGTAAGAGCGGAAACTGCGTATGGAAAGAATTCGAATCGCTGTGATCGGAGGCGGGGCTTCCGGGCTGATGGCGGCCCTGTCGGCCGCGCAGGCCGGGGCGCGCGTCACGGTGCTCGAGCACACGGACCGCGTCGGGAAAAAGCTCCTGCTGACCGGAAACGGCCGCTGCAACTTCACGAATGACGATCAAAGACCGGAGCACTACCGGTCTTTGCGTGATTCTGATTCCGATGCGTTTTCCGTTGTGCAGGCCTTCGATTCGGAGAAAACGATCCGCCTGTTCGAACAGCTGGGCGTGCCCGCGGCGCGCCGCGCCGGCTGGGTCTATCCGCGCAGCCTGCAGGCCTCGGGCCTTCAGAATGCCCTGCGAAGCCGCCTGGCGGAGCTTGGCTGTGAGATCCGCTGCGGCGTGAAGATCCGGGAGATCCGGAAAACAAGGGACGGCTTCGAGATCCTCGCGTCCGAGGGCGCACCGGGCGGGGAGCGGGAGGAGCGGATCCTTTCGGCCGACCGCGTGATCCTCTGCTGCGGCGGCCGGGCGGCCCCGCAGACCGGGTCCGACGGCTCGGGCTACCGGCTGGCGGAAGGACTGGGCCATCATATCACGCAGCTGTATCCGGCCCTGACCGGGCTGGAGACGGACAGCGGGGCGCGCAAGGCGCTGGCCGGCGTGCGCGCGCAGGCGCGTGCGGCGCTGACGGCGCA
Source organism: uncultured Lachnospiraceae bacterium (assembly GCA_902766845.1). Classification (GTDB taxonomy): domain Bacteria; phylum Bacillota; class Clostridia; order Lachnospirales; family Lachnospiraceae; genus RUG11204. The sequence continues at coordinate 5,193 of CACXFD010000040.1, forward strand.
GGGCCGGATCCTCGCACAGGAGGAGGGAGAAGTCCAGTTCACACCGTACGGCGTGTCCGGAATCGTGATCTTCCAGCTGAGCCGCTTCGCGGCCCGTGCGATCCATGAAGGCTCCCGCGTCCGGCTGTCGCTCGACCTGCTTCCCGAGACGGACCTTTCCGGCGCGGAGGGATACATCCGGTCCTGCCTGAAGCGCTATCCGGACCGGACGCCCGAAGAGGCGGTCCCGGGCCTGCTCCCGAAGACGCTCTGGAGCCGGATCTGCCGCGCGGCGGAAGAGTCCGGAAAGAAGGAAAAAGAAGATAGGCAGGCTGCCATGCGCGGCCGGAAGCCTTCGTCTGACGACCTGGCCGGCCGGCTGGCTTCGCTCTGCAAAGACCTCTCGTTCCGCGTCGTGAAGACCTGTGACTATTCGCAGGCGCAGGTCACGGCCGGCGGTGTGCCGCTGGCGGAGCTGTACCTGCCGTCGATGCAGTCGCGGTACGTGCCGGGCCTGTATCTGGCCGGTGAGATGCTGGACGTGGACGGCTGCTGCGGCGGATACAATCTGCAGTGGGCCTGGTCGTCCGGCTGGCTGGCCGGAGCGCACGCAGCCGGAAAGGACGGTCTTTCATGATCGGCATGCGCGGCATCGGGCTGCCACCGGGCCATGACCGGGACGCCCTGATCAAAAAGACGGCCCGCGCGGCCGGCTGCCGCCCGGATGAGATCCGCGATCTCGTGATCCTGAGGCGGTCGGTGGACGCGCGCAAAAAACCGGAACTGCGGCTTGAATATACAGTGGCCTTTCAGGCGCCGCGTGACAAGCAGAAGCGGATCCTGCAGAAAGCAGGAGCCTTCACATACGAGCCGGTCCGCTACCGCCTGCCGGAAAGCGGAGCCGAACAGCTCCCGCACCGGCCGGTCGTGATCGGCCTGGGACCGGCCGGTCTCTTTGCGGGCCTGATGCTGGCACGCGCCGGCTACCGGCCTTTGATCCTCGAGCGGGGCCGTTCAATGGAAGAGCGCGCCGCGGATGTGGAGCGGTACTGGGAGACCATGCGGCCGGATCCGGACAGCAACGTCCTCTTCGGAGAGGGCGGAGCCGGCACGTTCTCGGACGGGAAACTCGCGACCGGGATCAAGGATCCGGACGGCCGGATCGGAGAAGTCATGGACTCGTTCATCCGGGCCGGTGCGCCAGATGAGATCCGGTGGGACCAGCATCCGCATCTTGGAACAGACCGGCTGCGGGACGTGATCCCGGCGCTGCGCCGCGAGATCGAACGGCTCGGCGGAGACGTGCGGTTCGGCGCGCGCGTGGTCCGTCTGCAGCTGCAGACGGCGGCGGATGACATTTGTCTGACCGGCCTTCTGCTGGCTTCCGGAGAGACGGTGCCCTGTGAGGCGGCCATCCTCGCGATAGGCCACAGCGCGCGGGATACCGTGCGCGCCTTGTACGGTCAGGGCGTTCCGATGGAGGCGAAGGCCTTTGCGGTGGGCCTGCGGGCCGCACATCCGCAGCGGCAGATCAACGAAGCGCAGTACGGATCGCCGGATCCGCCGTTCGTGGGACCCGCGCCGTATAAGCTGACCGCACAGGCGCCGAACGGCCGCCGCGTCTTCAGTTTCTGCATGTGTCCGGGCGGCCGGATCGTGGCGGCTTCTTCCGGGCCCGGGCAGTCGGTCGTCAACGGCATGAGCTATTCCGGACGGGCCGGCGCGTGGGCCAACAGCGCTCTGATCGTCTCGGTCTCGCCCGAGGATTATCCGGGGACCGGGCCGCTGTCGGGAATCGCGTTCCAGGAAGAGCTGGAAAAGAAGGCGTACGAGGCAGGACGCGGCGCTATCCCGGTCTGCACCTGGCAGGAATTCCGGAATCATACCCTGTTCGATGACACGCGGATCCCCGCCGACGCCTTTTGCGGAAAGACCGAGCACGCGCAGCTGCGCGGCCTGCTTCCGGAGCCGGCGGAGCAGGGCCTGATCGACGTGTTCGCGTCCTTCGGCCGGCGCATCAAGGGCTTTGATGACCATCAGACGATCCTCGCGGGCGTCGAGAGCCGGACCTCTTCCCCGGTCCGTATCCTGCGGGACGCGGGCGGGGAAAGCCGCATCCGCGGCCTGTATCCGTGCGGTGAAGGCGCCGGCTACGCCGGCGGGATCACGTCGGCCGCGGTGGACGGGATCCGGATCGCGGAAGCGGTGATCCGGCGCTTTTCACCGGCGCCCGGGGCAAAAGAGGAAGCGGAAGAATAAATCAAAAAGGAGCATCCCGAATATGGCAAACGCGGGAGCGGCCCGGGAGGGCCTGAAGCAGAAAAAGCGGATCGTCGTCAAGATCGGATCCTCGTCGCTGACACACGAGAACGGCCGGCTGCATCTGCAGCGGATGGAGAAGCTCGTGCGCGTGCTGTGCGAGCTCAAGAACCGCGGCATGGACGTGATCCTCGTATCGTCCGGCGCCGGCGCGGTGGGCCGCACCACGATGAAGCTGGCGGAAAAGCCGTCGGCGCTGCCGGAGAAGCAGGCCCTCGCGGCCATCGGCCAGGCGCGCCTGATGATGATCTACGAGCGCCTGTTTTCGGAATACGGCCGGACCACGGCCCAGATCCTGCTGACAAAGAGCGCGATCCTCAGCGAAGAGAGCCGCCGGAGCGCGCAGGCCACGTTCGAAACGCTCCTGTCGATGCACGTGATCCCGGTCGTGAACGAGAACGATACCGTCGAGACGCATGAGTTCCGGTTCGGGGACAACGACCGCCTGTCCGCCATCGTCGTGGCGCTGACCGGCGCGGACCTTTTAGTCCTCCTGTCGGACATCGACGGACTGTATACGGATGACCCCACCCGGTCGGATACAGCGGAAAAGATCGCGCTGGTGCCGGATCTGACCGAAGAGATCCTGCGCATGGGAAAGGAGAGCCCGGGCAGTTCGTTCGGCACTGGCGGCATGGCTTCCAAGCTGGTGGCGGCGCGGATCGCGTGCCACTGCGGCGCGGATATGGTCATCGCGTCCGGAGAAGACCCCGAGATCCTGTACCGGATCCTGCAGGGAGAAGAGGAAGGCACGCTGTTCCTGCATCAGCCGGACAGCGATTTCGATATGTATGCGTATCTGAATGAAACAGAGTAACGGAAAGAAACGGAGCATGAAATGAAGAAAGCGGCACTGGTGCTGGAGGGCGGCGGAAACCGCGGCGTTTTTACGGCCGGCGTTCTGGACGTCCTGATGGAAGAGCAGATCTTTCTGCCCTACGTGGTCGGCGTATCGGCCGGCTCATGCAACGCGGTGGATTATGTGTCAAGACAGCCGCTGCGCACCAAGAACTGTATGATCCCGGAGGACGGGGAAGCCGGCAACCGGCTGACCGTCCGGGAGATGATCCGTCAGCGGAGCCTGTTCGATATGGACCGCCTGTTCGCGGAGTATCCGTATCATCAGTATCCGTTCGACTTCGAGACGTTCTTCGCGTCGCAGGAACAGATGCGCTGCGAGATCGTCCTGACGAGCTGCCGGACCGGCGAGGCGGTCTATGCGCAGGAATTCGAAGATCCGGACCGGCTCATGAAGCTGTGCCGCGCCTCGTGCAGCCTTCCGCTCGTGGCTCCGATCGTCACCGTGGACGGCGAGCCGTATCTGGACGGCGGCATCGCCGATTCGATCCCCGTGCGCCGCGTCCTGCGGGAAGGATATAAAAAGTGCGTGGTCGTGACCACGAGGCCGTACGGATACCGCAAGGAGACCAGTCCGCTGATGCTCCGGCTGTGCCGGATCCAGTACGGACGGAAATACCCGGCGTTCGTCAAGGCTTTTGCAGACCGCGCGCGCGTCTACAACAAGACCATGGAGCTGATCGAGCGGCTGGAGGCAAAGGGACATATCCTGGTCCTTCGGCCCGAGACGCCCGTGATCTCCAAGGCGGAGACGGATCAGGAGAAGCTTCTGTCTTTCTACGAACACGGACGCGAGGTGACGGCGCGCCGCCTCGACGAACTGAAGGCATATCTGGGTGTTTGAAACTGTACAGGAGAGACCCGATGAATCAAAGCCAACTTGACCGTATCAACGAACTCTACCGCAAGAGCAAGGCAGAGGGGCTGACGCCCGAAGAGAAAGAAGAGCAGGCCCGCCTGCGCGGGGAATATGTGGCGGCGATCCGCGCGAGCCTGCGCGGGGAACTGGACAACATGAAGATCCAGTATCCGGACGGCCGGCTCGAGAGCGTGAAAGACCGTTATAAGGGCGGCCGGAACGGAAACTGAGCCCCGCCTGTGAAAAAAACTGCAGAAAATAGATTACGGAGGGAAGACCGATGTCAAACGAACCGATCCGCAAGACCGAAGTTTCCTGCCTGGGAGAACGCATCCGGGCCGCGGCCCCGAAGCTGGCCGCGCTGACGGATCAGGAAAAGAGCCGTGTTCTGCTGGCCGGCGCGCGGGAGATGCTGGCCGCATCGGAAGAGATCCTGGCGGCCAACCGCGAGGATCTGGAACGCGGCCGGAAAAAAGGACTGAATGCCGGCCTGCTGGACCGCCTCGCCCTGACGCCCGCCCGCCTGAAAGCCATGGCGGAAGGGATCCGTCAGGTGGCAGAGCTCCCGGATCCGGTCGGAGAGATCATCAGCCGCACCGCGCGTCCGAACGGCCTCGTGATCGAAAAGGTCCGCGTACCGTTTGGGATCGTGGGCATGATCTATGAGGCACGCCCCAACGTGACCGCGGACGCGTTCGCGCTGTGCCTGCGGACCGGAAATGCGGTCATGCTGCGCGGCGGAAGCGACGCACTGCAGTCCAATCAGGCGATCGTCGAATCGCTGCGCCGCGGCGTCGCCTCCTGCGGCCTGCCGGAGGACGTCCTCGTGCTCGTGACAGATCCGTCGCATGAGAGCACACGGGAGATGATGCGTCTGTCCGGCGTGCTGGATCTGCTGATCCCGCGCGGCGGAGCCGGCCTGATCCGCTCGGTGCTCGAGAACAGCACGGTCCCGGTCATCGAGACCGGCACCGGGAACTGTTTCGTCTACGTGGACGATACCGCGGATATCGAGATGGCGGTCCGGATCCTCGAGAATGCCAAGTGCCAGCGCACGTCCGTCTGCAACGCGGCGGAATCGCTGCTCGTGCACCGGGACGTCGCGGCGGCCTTCCTGCCGAAGGCGCTCGCCATGCTGGAGAAAAACGGCATCCTCGTCCACGGCGACGAATATACGATGTCGCTCTCACCGGCCGTGGTGCCGGCCACGGAAGAGGACTGGGGCCGGGAATACCTGGACCGCGAGATCTCCGCGCGTGTGATCGGCTCGCTCGGGGAGGCCATCGAGCATATCAACCGCTATCATACGCGTCATTCGGACGCCATCGTGACCGGGACGCCGGAGAACGGGGAAAGGTTCCTGCGCGAGGTCGACGCGGCCTGCGTCTATGTCAACGCGTCCACGCGCTTCACGGACGGCTTTGAATTCGGCTTCGGCGCGGAGCTGGGAATCAGCACGCAGAAGCTCCACGCGCGCGGCCCGATGGGGCTGGAGGCGCTGACTACGTACAAATACCGCATTACCGGGGACGGACAGGTCCGCGGATAAGACGGCGGAGGAAACATGACCTTGGATCGTGAACCCGCGGCGCCGCTCACGGAACCGGAGCGGCAGCTGTTTTTTATCGAAGAACTGAAACGATACATAACGGAGCGTCAGGCGCAGACCGGGCAGCCGTTCCGCTTCTGCGTGGAGACGTTCGGATGCCAGATGAACGCGCGCGATTCGGAAAAGCTGACCGGCATCCTGCTGGCGGCCGGCATGACGCCGGCGGAGCGGGAGGCGGACGCTGATCTGGTGCTCTACAACACCTGTACGGTGCGGGACAACGCCGACCAGCGCGTCTACGGCCGGCTCGGCGTCCTGTCACATTACAAGAAACAGCGTCCGGACATGCTGATCGGCCTGTGCGGCTGCATGGCGCAGGAGCCTACGGCGGCGGAAAAGATCCGCACGTCGTACCGCTTCGTGGACCTGCTGTTCGGGACGCATAACGTATACGCTCTGGCCGAGATCCTGTGCCGGCGGATCCGGCAGGGGAGCGGGACCGTGGTCTCGCTGCTCGAGCAGGCGGACCGGATCGTGGAGGAACTGCCGGCCCGGCGCGAATATCCGTTCAAGTCCGGCCTGAACATCATGTACGGCTGCAACAATTTCTGCACGTACTGCATCGTTCCGCTCGTGCGCGGACGGGAGCGCAGCCGCCGCGCCGGAGAGATCGTGGCGGAGGCGGAGCGGCTCGTGGCGGACGGCGTCGTCGAGATCATGCTGCTCGGACAGAACGTGAATTCCTACGGGAAGGATCTGGAAGGAGGCGTGACGTTCGCGGCGCTCCTGCGGCGTCTGGAGCAGATTCCGGGACTGGAGCGGATCCGCTTCATGACGAGCCATCCGAAGGATCTTTCGCAGGAACTGATCGATGTGATGGCGTCGTCAAAAAAGATCTGCCGCCACCTGCATCTGCCGCTGCAGTCCGGTTCCACACGGATCCTGCAGCGCATGAACCGTCATTATACCAAGGAAGGGTATCTGGAACTCGTGGACCGGCTCCGGGCCGCGGTGCCGGATATCGCGCTGACGACCGACATCATCGTGGGCTTCCCGGGCGAGACCGAAGAAGATTTTCAGGAAACGCTCGATGTCGTGCGGCGCGTCGGCTATGACAGCGCCTTCACGTTCCAGTATTCGATCCGCTCCGGCACGCCGGCCGCCGGCTGGGAGCAGGTCCCGCACGAGTTGGTGCAGGACCGGTTCGACCGTCTGCTGGAACTGGTCCAGAGCATGGCCGCGAAGGCCTGCAGCCGGGATCTCGGTCAGGTCCGCGAGGCCCTCGTGGAGTCCGCGGATGAGAAGCGCGAAGGCTATGTGACCGGGCGCCTCGGCAGCAATCTGATGGTCCATTTCCCCGGAGACGCGTCCCGGATCGGACAGATCGTGCCGGTCCGGCTGACACAGTCCAAAGGGTTCTATTATATGGGAGAAGCCGCAGAGTGAACAGAAGTGAGATCGACCAGAGCAAGCTTTCCCCGATGATGCGCCATTACCTGGCCACCAAGGAGGAGAACCCCGGGTGCATCCTGTTTTACCGCCTCGGGGATTTTTACGAGATGTTCTTTGAAGACGCGGAAACGGCCTCAAAAGAGCTGGAACTGACCCTGACCGGAAAGGACTGCGGCCTGGACGAGCGCGCACCGATGTGCGGCGTTCCGTTCCATGCCGCGGACGTCTATATCGACCGTCTCGTTAAAAAAGGATACAAGGTCGCGATCGCGGAGCAGATGGAGGATCCGAAGCTTGCCAAGGGCCTGGTCAAGCGCGAGGTAATCCGCGTCGTGACGCCCGGCACGCTGCTCAGCGCCGCATCGCTCGACGAAGGACGGAACAATTATCTGATGAGCGTCGTGCTGCTGGACGCCGGGATCGGAATCGCCGCGGCCGACGTCTCGACCGGAGACTTTTTCGTGACGGAGGCGGACAGCGTCCAGGCCCTGCGCGATGAGATCCAGAAATACGCGCCGTCGGAACTGATCTGCAACGAGGCCGTCTTCATGTCCGGCCTGGACCCCGAAGATTTGAAGGGGCGGCTCGGGATCGCGGTGTCGGCGCTGGACAGCCGGTATTTTGACGACGACGCGGTCCGCCGCGCGATCTTCGATCATTTTCACGTAGCGTCCGTGGACGGCCTGGGGCTCGGGGACTATCCGCTCGGCACCGTGGCCTGCGGAACGCTCCTGATCTATCTGGCGGAGACGCAGAAGAACGCGCTGCCGCAGCTGTCCTCGGTCCGGCCCTACCGGGCCGGCCGCTACATGGTGCTGGACAGCGCGACCCGCCGGAATCTGGAGCTGACCGAGACGCTGCGCGAAAAGCAGAAGAGGGGGAGCCTTCTCTGGGTCCTGGATAAGACGAAGACGGCCATGGGCGCGCGCATGCTGCGCCGGTTTATCGAACAGCCGCTGATCCGCCGGGAT
>CACXFD010000041.1 GCA_902766845.1 uncultured Lachnospiraceae bacterium
GGCCCGGCTCTGTGCGCCGGCCGGCAAGACCGTTCCGCCGGAACTTGATTCAGACAAGCAAATAGAATGGATCTCGATTCTCAATTCGTGATCCGGTCCGGGATCCGATCCGGTCCACGGTCAGAGCCGGTCCGCGCGGGCGCCCTCCTGCTCCAGCCACAGATCCGCCAGGACCAGCGCCGTCATGGCTTCGATGACCGCGCAGCCGCGAATGGCCGCGCACGGATCGTGGCGGCCGGCTATGGAAACGGACGCGCCGTTTCCGGCACGGTCCACGGTCTGCTGTTCTTTGGAAATGCTCGGTGTGGGCTTGAACGCCGCGCGCAGGACGATCTCCTGCCCGGTGCTGATGCCGCCGAGCACGCCGCCCGCGTGGTTGGACAGGAAGACCGGTCTTCCGTCCGGTCCGGGCGCCATCGGATCGTTCATTTCCGATCCGAGCCGTGCCGCGGCCGCGAAGCCGTCCCCGATCTCCACGCCCCTCACCGCTCCGACGGACATCACGGCCGCGGCCAGACGGGCATCCAGCTTGTCAAAGACCGGTTCGCCGAGGCCGGCCGGCACGCCGGTGACACGGCACTCCGCCAGGCCTCCGCACGAATCGCCGGCCGCGCGGCAGCTGTCCAGGTATCTGAGCGCTTCGGAAAGGCGTTCCTCCGAAGCAAAGCGCAGGCCGTTCTCCCGCGCCTTCTCCGGCCGGATCTCTTCCGGCCGCAGACGCACCGGGCCGATCTGTGTCAGATATACATCGATCCGCACGCCAAAGCGTCCGAGCAGTTTTTCCGCCACGGCCCCGGCCGCCACGCGCGCCGCGGTCTCCCGCGCCGAAGCGCGTCCGCCGCCGCGGTGGTCCCGCACGCCGTATTTGGCTTCATAGGTATAGTCCGCGTGACCGGGACGGTATACATCCTTCAGCGCATAATACGCCGACGGATCAGCATCGTGGTTGCGAATCAGCAGGCTGATCGGGGTGCCCGTCGTCACGCCCTCAAAGACGCCCGACAGGATCTCGACCCGGTCCTCTTCCCGGCGGGCTGACACGCACGCGCCGGTCCCCGGGCGGCGCCGGTCCAGCTTCTCCTGAATGTCCGCCTCCGAGAGCGGCAGGCCGGCCGGACAGCCGTCGATCACGGCCCCGACCGCGGGCCCGTGCGACTCTCCCCAGGTCATCACGCGAAACCGCGCGCCGAAAACGTTCCCCGCCACGGTCAGGCCTCCGGGAGCTTCAGGAGCACGGCCTTGTTCGGCTCGTCCACATGGGCGGGACGGTTGCGCATGACCATGATCCCCTTTTCGTAATCGATATGGAAGCAGGTGATCGAATCACCGGTATGGTTGACCGAATACAGCGTCTCCCCGTCCGCGAACAGGCCGCAGTCCTTCGGATACGCGCCGCTGACCGGCAGCACGAAGCGCTGGCGCAGATGACCGGTCACGGCGTTGCGGTCGAACATCGCGACGCTGTTGTCTCCGGCGTTGGTGCAGAACACGTGCTTCTGGTCCGGGCTCAAAAACAGGCTCGTGGCCGCGGACCGGTCCGACGCCTTCTTTCCGAGCGTCGATACCTGCTGCAGCAGCACGAATTCGGGCGCATCGCCCTTGTCTTCATAGCTGTAGACCGTGACCTCGTTGAGCAGCTCGCTCATCACGTAGGCAAACTGGCCGTCTTCCGAGAACACCATGTGGCGCGGGCCCGAATCGAGCTCGCAGCGGATGATGTAGCAGAGCCGCAGGTGGCCGCTCTTGGGCCGAATCGAATAGACCTTGATCTGGTCGATGCCGGCGTCTACCGCGCAGATGTATTTTTCATCCGGCGTGAAGCACGCGCAGGTCACGTGAGGCTTGAAGCCGCGCTCGGCGACGCTGCCGAGGCCTTCGTGGAAGACGCCGTCCGCGATTCCGGACACCACGCCGTCCGGGCCGATCTTCATGACCGTGACCTTCCCGTCATGCGAGCCGGCCACCAGCAGGAAGCGGTTGGCCTTATCGAGCGACAGATAGCAGCCGCGCATGCCGCGGATGCCAGTCGTCGCGATCTTTTTCAGGTTTCCGTCCGGCTGCACCTCGAAGGTGACCACGCCTTCATCCGCGATCGAATACAGGTGCTTCTGATCGCGGGACAGGATCAGGTACGAGGAGTTGTTCACCTCGACCTCGCAGCGCCGGACCAGCGTGTCCCGCTCCGGCTCCACGTCAAAGATCGTGATCCCCTTGCTGTTTCCCAGATAGGTATAGGATCCAACGTATGCCACATATCTCCCGGCCATCTGTCTGTCCTCCCGGTCCATGCGTGATCTTGTTTCCCGGGACGGTGCGCGTCGGCGCCCGTCCGTTCCGGGCCGCCCGGCAGGCATCCGTCCGTACCCGGACGGCGCATCGCAGGCGTCCATCTATTGACTCAGTATATCACAAGGTGATGGGCTTCGCAAGGGATGCGGCTCTTCCAATGCTGAAAAGCCGCGGTTTTCATCATCTTCCGGGGCCGCTGCCGGACCCGGACCGATCCTTTTTTCCGTGCTCCCGTTGCAGACCTCTCCCGCTTGTGCTACACTGGATGGGAGGCGTGTCGTCCCTGCGGCGCATGGTATCGCAGAGTCCGTCCTCTGATCGAATGATCATCGTTTCGAAAGCCGGTCCGAACCGCTTCCGAAGAAAGAGAGAGCCCATGGAAAAGATCACGAGCTTCACCGTCAATCATCTGGACCTGCTGCCCGGCGTCTATGTGTCACGCATCGACCCGGTCGGCGATACCTTCGTCACGACGTTCGACATCCGCATGACCGCGCCCAACCGGGAGCCGGTCCTGAACACCGCGGAGGTGCATACGATCGAGCACCTCGGCGCCACGTTCCTGCGCAACCACCCGGTCTGGGGCCCGCGCGTGCTCTATTTCGGGCCGATGGGCTGCCGCACCGGCTTCTATCTGCTGCTGACCGGGCGCCTCTCGTCCGAAGACGTCCTGCCGCTCCTGACCGAATGCTGGGCCTTCATGAAGGATTATGAGGGCGATGTCCCGGGACAGGCCGCGCGGGACTGCGGCAACTATCTGGACATGAACCTGCCGCTCACGCGGATCGTCTGCGCGCGGTATCACGACGTGCTCACGCACATCACGCCCGACCGGCTCACGTATCCGGAATAAAACGGGACGGCCTTGCACCGGCCGTCCCGTTTTACTTCTCTTACTTCTCTTACTTCTCTTACTTCTTCTCGTGATAGGACTTCTCGGTATTGACGTCCCAGATCTCCGCCTTCGAGCGGTCGCCGCGGCGGATGTGCTCCGCGGCCAGAATGGCCGTCAGCATCGAATGGTCCATGTTGTTGTAACGGTGCTGACCGTTGCGTCCCACACACCAGAGGTTTTCAAATCCATCCAGATACGCGCGGATCTGACCGAACTGCGCGTAGGTGTCGAAATAAGCCGGATACGCCTTCTTCACGCGCTCGCGGTGGGCGTCTTTCACGGCGTCCTTCCCGATCACGCCCATCTTCTGCAGTTCCCTGACCGCGAACGCCACGGTCTGCTCTTCCGTCATGTTCCAGAAATCGTCGCCTTCGGCGCAGAAGTACTCGAGCCCGATCCAGACCGTTTCCACCGGGTCCTTGACCATGTACGGCGACCAGTTGTTGAAGATCTGGATGCGTCCGAGCTTCACGCCCTTATCCTGCACGTAGATCCAGCAGTCGGGAACGATGTTTCCGAGCGTCTTGCGGCGGGTCTGGTTCTTCAGCTGCAGCCGGTCCACCAGCAGGCCCACGGTCACGAAATCGCGGTACGGCAGGCCCTGCGCGAGGCGCCGCACGTCCTCCGGAGCCCCGAGGCCCTGCGCCAGGTCCTTGACCGGCATCGAGGAGATGAACTCATCGCCTTCGATCTCTTTCTCCCCCTCCGGTGTGCGGCACACGGCGGCCGTGATCCGTCCGCCCTCGGTCCGAAAGCCCGTGACCTCATGGCCGTAGAGGATCTGTCCGCCCATCTCCTGCACACGCGCCCCGACGAGCTCCCAGAGCTGGCCGGGACCGTATTTCGGATACCAGAACTGCTCGATCAGCGAAGTCTCGGCGTTTTTATTATTCTTCTTCCCCAGGACCTTGGAGACCATATCCTTCAGGATGGCCCGGATCGACAGTCCCTTGACGCGCTGCGCGCCCCAGTCCGCCGAGATCTCGCGCGGATGGCGGCCCCAGAGCTTCTCGGTGTAGCCCTCAAAGAACATCGAGTACAGGACCCGGCCAAAGCGGTTGATGTAAAAGTTCTCGAGATTGGTCTCCGGGAGCTTTTTCACGCATGCGTGCAGATAGGAAAAGCCCGCCCGCGCGGTCGTGACAAGGCCCATGTTCCGGATCGTGTTCAGGTTCATCGAGACCGGATAATCAAAAAAGGCCTTATTGTAATAGATCCGCGAGATGCGGTCGCGGACCAGCATGACTTCGTCTTCCTTTTCCGGGTCCGGGCCGCCGGCCGCCAGCGGCTTTTCCCGGCCCAGCACCTTGTCGTCGAACGCAGGGCGCCCCTGGACCGGCATCATCTGCGCCCACCAGTCCATGATGCGGTCATCCTTCGAGAAGAAGCGGTGCCCGCCGATGTCCATGCGGTTTCCCTGATAGCGCGCGGTGCGGGAGATGCCGCCCAGCGTATCGCTCTCTTCGAGGACAGTCACCCGGATGTCCGGATCGTTTTTCTTCAGCAGTTCATAGGCCGCGGTCAGGCCCGCCGGCCCGCCGCCGATGATGACGATGTTCTTCATGTTCCACTCCCCGGCCGCCTGTCCGCGGCCCGTCGGGCCTAAAGGCCCCCGGTCCGGTCCGGCACCGTCTCAGTTCTTTTTATTATACAGCAGGTACTTCCTCGCGAAAAAGTTCCAGAAGAAGGCGATGCCGGTCGCGAGGACCTGACCCACCAGGTAATATTTGTCCGCGGGCAGGAGCTTTCCGAAGACCTGCGCCTGGGCGAGCGGCTTGTCGAACAGCCAGATCAGGCCCTGGTTGATGCCGAGCCCCACCACGCCGATCAGCGCAAAGGCAGCGAATTCCGCGGCGCGGTTTTGGATCGCGTTGTGGTCAAAGACCCACAGCGTCGAGATCACGTAATTGAACACGAGGCCTCCGACGAACCCGATCAGGTTCGCGATATTCGCGTCCAGATGAAAGACTTCCTTGAGCAGGACCAAAAGGCCCCACTGCACCACCGTGGCGCCGCCGCCCACGAATACGTAGCGGATGAACTGCCCGAGGGTGCTGTTCGTTTTCTTCAGGATGGACGGTCCGCCCTCCCGATCTATTTTCTCCATGCTGCTGCCTTTCCTGTTTGCCGCGGTCCCGGATCTTCCGCGGCCGTTACTTCTTTCCTTCAAACCGGATCATGGCCTCCGGATCCGGCCGGAACCCGTAGCTCTGATACAGCCGGACCGCGTCCGGGTTCTGCGTGGCCAGTTCATACCGCACAAGGCCCAGTTCCTCTCCGAGCCGCAGGCAGGCCTCGAATACGGCCCGCTGCAGGCCGCGGCGCCGATGCTCCGGCACCGTATAGACGCTGCTGATATAGCCCACACGGCCGGTCAGGTCATCCGCCTGCGGGAAGTACGGAAACAGCGTCAGGCCGCAGAGCGAGACCGGCTCCGCCGGCCCGTCCGGGAGGAATGCCCCGAACAGGAACAGATCGCGGTCCAGATGCTCTTCCAGAAACGCGTGCGTGCGCTCTTCAAGCACCTCCCGCGGAATCCCGAGATCGCCCCGGTGATCCGTCAGCTGCAGCTCGATGCGCAGCCGCACGATGGCCGGTATATCGTCCTTTGTCAGCCGGCGCACCCGCGCGCCGGGCTGTCTGCTCTCCGTCATCTCTCCTCCGCCGTGCCTTCCTGCCGGTCCGCTTCCCGCAGGGGCCGCCTGGTGCGCCGCACTGCGCTTACGCGTCCCCGGCCTCCCGGATCACGAGCTCCACCGGACAGTGATCCGACCCGTAGATCTCCTGATGGATCCCGGCGCTGACCAGCCGGTCCTTCAGGCTCTCCGACACGCAGAAATAGTCGATGCGCCACCCCGCGTTGTTCTCGCGGGCATGGAACCGATAGCTCCACCAGGAATAGGTATCCGTCAGGTCCGGATAAAAGTACCGGAACGTATCGATGAAGCCGGCTTCCAGAAGTTCGGTGAACTTTCCCCGCTCTTCATCCGTAAAGCCGGCGTTCTTGCGGTTCGTCTTCGGGTTCTTCAGGTCGATCTCCTGATGGGCCACGTTCAGGTCCCCGCAGAAGATCACGGGCTTGGTCCGCTCCAGCCCTTTCAGGTACGCGCGGAACGCGTCCTCCCAGGTCATGCGGTACTCCAGGCGCCGCAGCCCGTCCTGAGAATTGGGCGTATAGCAGGTGACCACATACCACTCCGGAAACTCCGCGGTGATCACGCGTCCCTCGGTATCATGCCCGGGGATGCCGATCCCGTACGATACGGACAGCGGCTCCTCCCGGGTAAAGAGCGCGGTGCCGGAATAGCCCTTCTTTTCGGCGTAGTTCCAGTACTGGTGATAGCCCGGCAGGTCCAGATCGCACTGGCCGGCCTGCACCTTGCTCTCCTGGATGCAGAACACGTCCGCGTCCAGCGCCGCGAAGCTCTCGGAAAAGCCCTTCTGAAGACAGGCGCGGATGCCGTTGACGTTCCATGAGATCAGTTTTTTCACGGTCGTTTTTTCCTTTCCATTCCTGCCTGCGCGGGCATAATGATCCTTTTGCATCATATCACAACGCGTCTTTTCCCGCAAGCCTTGCAAAATCCGCGCAAGTGTGTTAAAAATGTATCTGTCTGTGCCGGCGCGCCGGCTGCGGCGCGGCCCGGAAACGGCCCGCTCCCGCATCCGTTCAGTGCCCCGGCCGGATCCCGGCTGTTTCCGATACACCGGCGCGCCGCCGCGCGGCGCCGCCCCGCTCCCGCGAAAGGAACCCCCTTATGATCAGTGCGAATAACGTGACGCTCCGCTTCGGCAAGAAAGCCCTGTTCGAGGACGTCAATGTCAAATTTACGGAAGGGAACTGCTACGGCATCATCGGCGCGAACGGCGCCGGGAA
>CACXFD010000042.1 GCA_902766845.1 uncultured Lachnospiraceae bacterium
CTCGCCCTGATGATGGTCCTGATCACGCTGGCGTCCAACCTGCAGATCATCCTGCACGAGCTCGGGCACATGATCGGCGGCCTGGCCACCGGCTATACGTTCAGTTCCTTCCGCTTCCGGAGCCTGATGCTGGTGCGGCAGGACGGACGGCTCACGCTCAAGCGCATGCAGATCGCCGGGACCGGCGGACAGTGCCTGATGATGCCGCCCCGCTGGCAAGAGGGCGGCGTCCCGTACCGGATGTATCTGGCCGGCGGCTGGACCGCCAACGCCGTTACAGCCGTGCTCTCGTTGATCCTGGCCTTCCTGCTCCGCGGTTCGATGTACCCGTTCGTCTTCTTTGCGGCCATGGGCCTGTTCGGGCTCTACTACGCGGTCACGAACGGACTGCCGCTGTCCTTCGGGGTGGATAACGACGGTATGAATTACCGCTCCGTACAGCGCGATCCGCGCCTCCTGCGCGACCTCTGGCTGCAGCTCGAAGTGAACGGGCTGCTGTCCCAGGGCTACCGTATGCGCGACCTGCCGGAAGAATGGTTCACCGTTCCGCCCGCCGACCAGATGGACGCCTCGCTGGCCACCACGATCGCCGTGTTCGGCGTGAACCGTGCGATGGACGCGATGGACCTCGAGCGCGCGGAAGAGCTCACCACGGTCCTGCTGGACCGCGCCACGCTCCTGCCGATCCATAAGAACATGGTCAAAGCCGAAGCCATCTACATCGACCTGATCCGCTTCGGCCGCAGGACCTTTGTGGACCAGCTGTTCGACGACGAATTCAAGGCTTTCCTGCGCGGCCAGAGCGGCAATCCGTCCATCATCCGGATCATGCACGCCTACGCCCTGCTGTATCTGCAGGACACGGAACTGGCACTGAGCCACGAACGGCGCTTTGAAGCCGCCGCGGCCGTCTACCCGTATCCGAGCGAACTGGCCGGGGAACGGGACCTGATGCAGCTGACGCGCGATACCTACGCGCAGCGCTTCGTGATCCCGCAGGCGGAGCAGCAGGAGGAAACGGCCCCGAAAGAGCCGGCCCCGCCGGAGGAAACACCGAAGCCTGACGTTTCGAAAAACAGTATATGACAGCAACGCCGGCGGACCGCCGGCGTTTATTATATCACATCATTCCGCTTTGCGGTCACGCAGCATCAGCTCTTCGACCGCCGCGGCGGGTCTTTTTCCCTCAAAGAGGACGCGGTTGACCTCTTCCACGATCGGCATCTCCACGCCGTACGCGCGGGCCAGCTTGCGTCCGGCCCGGGCCGCGAAGACACCTTCGACGACCTGCCCCACTTCTTCCATGGCTTCCTCGTACGTTTTTCCCTGACCGATCAGGATCCCGGCGCGGCGATTGCGGCTGTGCATGCTCGCACAGGTCACGATCAGGTCTCCCATGCCCGACAGCCCGGAAAACGTCTCCGCACGGCCTCCGGCGGCCACCCCGAGCCGGGACATCTCCGCGATCCCGCGCGTGATCAGCGCGGCCTTGGCATTGTCTCCGTACCCGAGGCCGTCCGCGATGCCGGCCGCGAGGGCGATCACGTTCTTCAGCGCCCCGCCGAGCTCCACGCCGCGCACGTCCGTGCTCGTATATACCCGGAAGACCGGGCTCATGAAGATCTCCTGCAGATACCGCGCCACGGCTTCATCCGCGCACCCGACCACGCAGGTGGTGGGCAGCCCGCGGCTGACCTCTTCGGCGTGACTGGGCCCGGACAGGACCGCCGTGACCGCCTGCGGTACTTCCTGCGCGATGATCTGCGTCAGCGTCATCAGCGTTTCTTCCTCGAGTCCCTTGGCCACGTCCACGATCACCTGCCCGTCCGGGACCAGGTCCTTCAGGAGGTGCGCGGTGGCCCGTGTATAGGAACTGGCAACGGCCATCACGAGAACGTCCCGGCCCTTCACGGCCTGCTCCAGGTCCGCGCACAGGCGCACGTCTGCGGGCACGGAGGCGCCCGGAAGGCTCCGGTGCGCGTGCGTGCGGGCGATCTCGTCGAGCTCCCGCGGCAGGGCCGACCACAGCGTGACCTCATGCCCGTTCTGTGAACAAAGGATAGCGATGCCGGTGCCCCAGGCGCCGGCTCCGAGGATTCCGATCCGTGCCATGTCTTACTCCTTTTTCTTCTGTCCCAGTTTATTCTCCGTGCCGGTCAGCAGACGGTGGATGTTGGAGCGGTGCCGCCAGAATCCCAGCGCCGTAAAGATCAGCACGAGGACGATGCTCTCGATCCGGAGCGCGCCGGTCAGGCCGGTCTTTCCGAGCACGGACAGGATCACCCAGCCGGCTCCGATCACGGTCATCAGAAGGAGCGACGCGAGCGAGACGAACCGCGTGATCAGCGCCGTTCCGGCAAAGACGACCAGTCCGACCAGCGAGAACAGGTTGAACCCGAGCGAGACCATGGCCCCGCCCGTCGACGCGATCCCCTTGCCGCCCCGGAACTGCAGGTAGAACGGATAATTGTGGCCCAGGACCACGCCGAGGCCGGTCCAGAGCTTATAGAGGATGATCATCTGCGGGTCTCCCCCGCCGCACAGGTGTCCCATCAGCAGGCAGCCGAGGAATGCCTTCAGGAAATCCCCGAGAAATACGATCGCGCCGGCCCTGGCCCCCATCACGCGCAGCGCGTTGGTGGTGCCGGAATTGCCGCTCCCGTGCTCACGGATATCGATCTTGTGGGCCTTCCCGTAGAGAAAACCGGTCTGTATCAGGCCAAAGCCGTATCCGGCGATCAGGCAGATCAGCCGCAGCATACGGATCACTCCCTTTCTTTTCTCTCCCGTACGATAAACTTCAGCGGCGTGCCGGCAAAGCCGAACGCCTGGCGGATCTGGTTCTCCAGATACCGGGTATAGGAGTAATGCATGAGTTCCTTGTCATTGACGAAGATCACGTACGTGGGCGGTCCCACCGCGACCTGCGTTACGTAAAAGATCTTCAGGCGCCGTCCGCGGTCGGACGGGGGCTGCTGCATCGCGACCGCTTCGGTCACGATCTCGTTCAGCACGCCGGTCGCGATCCGCTGCATGCGGTTCTGGATGATCGTGTCGATATGATCGAACAGCTTGGGCATGCGCTGGCCGGTCTTCGCGGAGATGAACAGGATCTGGGCATACGGCATATACGCGAGCACGTTCCGGATCCGGTCCGTGAATTTGTTCACGCTGCGGTCGTCCTTTTCGATCAGGTCCCACTTGTTCACGGCGATCAGCACGCCCTTGCCGCGCTCGTGCGCGATTCCGGCGATCTTGGCGTCCTGCTCCGTCACGCCTTCTTCGGCGTCGATCACGAGCACCACGACGTCCGCGCGTTCCACGGCCATCACCGTGCGCACGATACTGTAGCGTTCGATGTCTTCCCGGATCCGGCTCTTGCGGCGCAGGCCGGCCGTATCGATCAGGATGTATTCCTTCCCGTTCCGGCGGATCACGGTGTCCACCGCGTCCCGCGTGGTGCCGGCCACATCGCTGACGATGAGCCGGTTCTCGCCGAGCAGGAAATTGATGATCGAAGACTTCCCGACGTTGGGCTTTCCGACGATCGCGACGCGGGGCCGCTCATCCTCCTGCTCTTCTCCGCTCTGCTCCGGAAAATGCGCGATGACCGCGTCCAGCATCTCGCCGAGACCCGTGCGGCCGCTCGAAGAGATCGGGTACGGATCCCCGATCCCGAGCTGGTAGAATTCATAGATGTCCGGGAGCATCTTCTGATAGGCGTCCACCTTGTTCACGACCAGGACGACCGGCTTATGGCTCCGGCGCAGCATGTCCGCGACCTTGCCGTCCGCGTCCTGCAGGCCCTGGCGCACGTCCACCATGAACAGGATCACGTCCGCGGTGTCGATCGCGATCTGGGCCTGTTCCCGCATCTGAGACAGGATCACGTCGCTGCTCTCGGGCTCGATGCCGCCCGTGTCCACGAGCGTGAACGCATGATTCAGCCATGTGCAGTCCGCGTAGATGCGGTCCCGCGTCACGCCCGGCGTATCTTTCACGATGGCGACGTCCCGTCCGGCCAGCGCGTTGAACAGCGTTGATTTTCCGACATTCGGGCGGCCGACGATCGCCACGACAGGTTTCTTCATTCTCTCACCTCATAGTTCATAGGGGTTATGGACCGGCATGCGCAGGAAGTCCTCGTTCGGATGCGGGTCCAGCAGCGCGTCCACCAGATCCCCGCCGCCGCTCTTTACGACGACGACCGGCACGCCGAGCGACTCCTGCACCTGCGCGAGCGTCATGTCATCCAGAAAGACCGGCTCGTCGCTCTTGAGCATATTGGCCGGGATCAACACGGCCTCGCCGAGGTCCCGGCCGGCCAGCTGTGCGGTCAAGTCCTGTCCGGTCACCAGGCCGGACACCGTGATCTGCTCGCCGAAAAAGTCATTGCGGATCGCGACGACGTCGGCGCGCACGCGCGGGAACTTTTCCTGTACGAGCCCGAGCACGCGCTCCAGATACGGCGCGGCCAGCACGCCGCTCGCCATGGTCACGCGGTGGGCCCGGCCGTCTCCGGTCTCCCGCGCCAGGCGCTGCGCGGCTTCATTCAGGAACAGGCGCAGCATGCCGACGCCGTTCTCGAGCTGCAGATAGCCGTCATAGCGTTCTTCCTCCGGCAGGTCCAGGCCGGCCGTGATATAGAGCTCGTCGCTCGCGTGGACGAAATGCGTGCCGTGCGCGGCATACAGCTTATCCTGCCACGCCTCGATCTGCCGGATCGTCCGGCGCGCGGTCTCCCGGTCGATGGGCTCGAGCGGGCACAGGCCCTCCCGGTACCGGGTCAGTCCGACCGGGACCACGGACAGGCTCTGCATCTGCGGGATCAGCGTGGACAGGTCCGCGATCGTGCGGTCCAGCTGCTCGCCGTCATTCAGACCTTTGCACATCACGACCTGCGCGTTCAGGACGATGTCCGCGTCCGCGAGGCGGCGCAGCCGCTCCATGATCTTTCCGGCATGCTTATTATGAAGGAGCCGGCGGCGCAGGTCCGGGTCCGTCGCGTGGACGGACACGTTGATCGGGCTCATATGATAGCGGATCAGGCGGCCAATGTCGTCGTCCGTCAGATTCGTCAGGGTCACGTAATTGCCCTGCAGGAAGGAAAGGCGCGTGTCATCGTCCTTGAAATACAGCGTCTCCCGCATGCCGGGCGGCATCTGGTCGATGAAGCAGAACACGCAGCGGTTCTGGCAGGAACGGTAATCGCTCATCAGGCCGCTCTCGAAATACAGGCCCAGGTCCTCGTCCTCGTCCTTTTCGATCTCGAGATCGCACGTCTCGCCGTCTTTGGTCAGGACCCGGACCGTCAGGAATTCATCTTCCGTCAGGTACTGATAATCGAAAACGTCCTTGATCGGCGTATCGTTGATCGATACGATGCGGTCTCCGGGCTCCAGCCCGAGCTCTTCCGCGATGGATCCCGGACGCACGCCGGTGATCACGTGACCGTTGTCCATGCCGCGCTCCTCCCTGCGGTCGATTTTACCACGGCGGCGATCTTTTTTCAATCTGCACTTGCAAGGCCGGGCGATTCGGGGTAAACTTGTAGCAGCAGATGACCACCCTATGCCAAAGGAGATCTCATGTCCAAAGAATACACGTTTCACGAGCGTGCGCCGATCGCGCCGCTGAAGATCGCCGCCCTCGAGAGCTGCCGTGATTTCGCGGCCGAAGTGGACAAAGCCATCGTCGAGTTCCGCCACATGGACCAGTTTGAGATGCGCATGCGCGGCATGGACGTCCCGATCAACTATGACGCCGAGACCTATCTGGTCAAGACCTCCTGCCCCCGGTACGGCACCGGCGAAGCCAAGGGCGTGCTGCTCGAATCGGTCCGCGGCACGGATCTGTACATCATGGTGGACGTCACCAACTACAGCCTCACGTATAAAGTCTGCGGCAACATCAACCACATGTCTCCCGACGACCATTATCAGGATCTCAAGCGCATCATCTCCGCTTCCGTCCGGAACGCGCGCCGCGTGAACGTGATCATGCCGTTCCTGTACGAGAGCCGCCAGCATAAGCGCAGCAGCCGCGAATCGCTCGACTGCGCCCTGGCCCTCGAGGAGCTGACCAAGATGGGCGTGCAGAACATCATCACGTTCGACGCGCATGACCCGCGCGTCGCGAACGCCATCCCGCTCCACGGCTTCGACAACTTCAACCCGCTCTACCAGTTCATCAAGGCGTTCCTGGACAAGGAAGAGGATCTGGTCATCGACAAGGACCACATGATGATCATCAGCCCGGACGAGGGCGCCATGCACCGCGCCGTCTATTTCGCGAACAACCTCGGCGTGGACATGGGCATGTTCTATAAACGCCGCGACTATTCGCGCGTCGTGGGCGGACGCAACCCGATCGTCGCGCATGAATTCCTCGGCGCGGACGTCAAGGGCAAGACCGTCGTCGTGATCGACGACATGATCTCCTCCGGCGACAGCATGCTGGACACCGCGCGCGCCCTGAAGGACCGCGGCGCCGAGAAGGTCATCGTCTGCTGCACGTTCGGACTGTTCACCGACGGCCCGGACAAATTCGATGAATACTACAATCAAGGATACATCGACCGCGTGATCACGACCAATGTCACCTACCGCAGTCCGGAGCTGATCTCCCGCCCGTGGTACGTGGAAGCGGATATGAGCCGGTTCCTCGCGGACATCATCAATACGCTGAACCACGGCTCCTCGTTCGAGAAGATCATGCAGCCCACGGAAAAGATCCAGGAATACATCCAGGCATACAACGA
>CACXFD010000043.1 GCA_902766845.1 uncultured Lachnospiraceae bacterium
CCGCTTCGGGCTCTTTGCCCGCCGCGGCGGTGCGGTCTCCGGCCTCGCAGCGGGAGCGGTCAGCCGCGGGAGATTTTTCCGGACCGGCTTCATCAGCCGGCGTGTCCGCAGGATTCACGGCAGGCGCCGCGGCCGGTCCGGCCGCGGCCGCGTGATCCGCGAACCGCTTCAGGAAGGTGCGCAGTTCCAGACGGCGCACCATGCGCAGCGCATCCTCCGTATAGATGTTGCCGAGGCGGGCCTGCGGCTCATCGAACGTGACCGGCGCCTCGGTACAGATCTTCGCGAGATCGTAGCTCATCCGTGCCAGATCATAATGCTCTTCCATCGCGCGGGCGGCCTTGGGCGGCCGGATCTCGGTGCGGTGTTCGTATACGTTTTCGATCGAATGATAGGCTGAGATCAGGGCCGACGCGGTCTTTTCCCCGATGCCCGGCACGCCCGGGATATTATCGGACGAATCGCCCATCAGGGCCTTGACGTCGATGAACTCTTCCGGCGTGACGCCGTAGAGTGCCTTGACATCCGCGGGGTAATACCGTTCCACCACGGTCCCGCCGCGTTTGGTCTTCGGGATCAGGATCTCGACATCGTCCCGCGCAAGCTGCAGCATGTCGCGGTCCCCGCTGACCAGTTTCACGGTCAGCCCGGCCTCCCGGGCCTGGCGCGCCAGCGTGCCCAGCACATCGTCCGCTTCATAGCCGGCCTTCTCCGCGGTCGGAATGTCCATCGCGTGGAGCAGGTCCTTCAGGACCGGCACCTGCGCGAGCAGCTCCTGCGGCATGGGCTTGCGGGTGCCCTTGTACGCGTCATACATCTGATGGCGGAACGTGGGCGCCTTCACGTCGAACGCGACGGTCAGGTGCGTGGGCTTCTCCTCCTCCAGCAGCTTGAACAAAATGTTGAAAAAGCCGAAGATGCCGTTCGTCGGAGTTCCGTCCGACGCGGTCAGAAGCGGGACGCCGTAAAACGCACGGCTCAGAATGCTGTATCCGTCGATCAGCAGGATCTTGTCTGCCATGGATCGTACTCCTCTGTTTTTTACATGATCCGGCCTCGTATCCGGCTGCTTTGCCCGGCCAGCCGTCCCGCCATTCGGACCGGGATCACAGCGTGATCCAGATCCGGAATTGCACGGCCAGGGCGATCACAACGCTCCAGAAGGCCAGGGTCGCGAGCGCGTACCGGCCGGTCATCAGCCGGTAGAACATCTTCACGCCGTCTTCGCGGCGCTCCATATCGTCTTCGAGGGCCCCGCGCATATCCGCGATGGAAAGGTCCTCCTCCTGCTGCCCCGAATGCTCGAGCGTGAACGTCAGCTCCAGTTCCTCATAGCATTCGCGGCAGCCGCGGATATGTTCCAGGAATTCCTCTTCCTGCCGCGGCTCCAGCGTGCGGTCCAGGTACGGACGCACACATTTCATGGCTTCTTTGCAGTTCATGCCCGGACCGCCTTTCCGCGCGGAAAACGTGCCGGTCTCCTCCCGGGTCCCGATTCGTATCCTGATTTATAAGTATATCATTCTTTATTGATCCGGTCAATTTCCGGCACGGCAAAAAGGCCGGGCGGCCGGTATGGAATCAAAAGGCGGCACGGCCGCGCGGGCCGTGCCGACGATCTCTGTTTTTCAAGCTGCCTCTTTTACGCTCTCCGCTGGATTCCGAGCGCATCCAGTCCCTTCAGGATCCGGTCCATGACCTCGGTGACCTCCTGGTCCGTCAGCGTATGGTCCTTGGATCGCAGCGTGACATTATACGCCATGCTCTTGAAGCCGGCCAGGATCTGGGCGCCTTCGTAGATGTCGAACAGCGAATAGCTCTCCAGGAGCTTGCCGCCCTTCGTTTCGATGACCTCTTCGATCTGGCCCGCCAGGACGCTGCGCGGGACCACCATCGAGATGTCGCGGGAAACGGCCGGGAAGCGGGCGAGGCCCAGATACTTGCGGTCGAAATCCGCCATCTCCGTGACCTGCGGCATATCCAGTTCCGCTACATAGGTCTTTTCGCCGATGCCGTAGACGGCCGCGGTCTTCGGATGGACCTCGCCGAGCACGCCGATCTCTTTGCCGTCATAAACGATCTTCGCCTGGCGTCCCGGATGCAGGAACGGCTCGCCGCTCTGCGGATCGTAGTGGACGCGCTGCGTCATGCCGAGCTTCTCGAGGACCTCCTCGACCACGCCCTTCATATCATAGAAATCGCCGTCCCCGTAGAAGCCGAGGACCAGCTTGGTGCGCTCGTCCGGCAGCTCCGTCAGCGGCAGGGCCTTGGGCAGATAGATCTTCGCGAGTTCGTAGAGCCGGGCCTGCTTCTGGCGGCGGTTGTAATTGGTCGAAAGGCTCGCGAGCATGCCGTTCCAGGCGCTCGTGCGCATCACGCTGTAGTCCTCGCCGAGCGGGTTCGAGATCTGAATGGCCTGACGGCGCACATCGTCGGCCGGCAGCGACAGCTTATCGAAGACCTTCGGGCTCTCGAACGAATAGGTCATCGCCTGCGAGAAGCCGCAGCTCTCCGCCACGTCGCGGCACACGCCCTCGACGCGCTCCGCGAACGGCAGCTTGCCCGTGGTGGCCTCGCCGGTCGGCAGCGTGGTCGGGACGTTCGCGTAGCCCGAGAAGCGCACGACCTCTTCCGCGAGGTCCGCCTGGCAGTGGATATCCTGACGGAACGTGGGCGCGGTCACGGTGCCGGCCTCTTCATCCCAGTCCAGTTCGATCTTGCGGAAGATCTCCCGCATCTCTTCCACGGACACGTCCGTGCCCAGCAGGGCATTGGCCTTTTCGGGCGAGAACTTCACGACCGACGGCTCGCGCTTTTCGGGATAGACGTCCACCATGCCGCCGACGACTTCGCCCGCGCCCAGCTCTTCGATCAGCTGGCACGCACGGTCGATGGCCGCCTGCGCATTGTTCGGATCCAGTCCCTTTTCGAACTTGCCAGACGCGTCGGTGCGCAGGCCGATCCGCTTCGCGGACAGACGCACGTTGGTGCCGTCGAAATTCGCCGCCTCGAACAGCATCGTATGCACATGGTCCGTGATCATCGAATTCTCGCCGCCCATGATGCCGGCGATGCCGATGTAGCCTTCGCCGTCACAGATCATCAGGACGTTCTCGTCGAGCTTTCGCTCCTGTCCGTCCAGCGTCGTGAACGTATCCCCGTTCTGGGCGCGCCGGACCACGATCTGATGACCGCGGATCGTATCCAGGTCATAGGCGTGCATGGGCTGGCCGTATTCCTCCATCACGTAGTTCGTGATGTCCACGAGGTTGTTGATCGGACGGATCCCGCTGGCCGCCAGACGGCGCTGCATCCACGCCGGCGACGGGCCGATCTTCACGTTCTTCACAACGCGCGCGCAGAAACGCGGGCACAGATCCTGCGCCTCGACGCGGACCGAGATGTAGTCGGACGCGTTCTCGTCATTGCCGGTCGCCTTCACTTCGGGCGGGCAGAACGGCTTGTTGAACGTGGCCGCAGCCTCGCGCGCGATGCCGAGGATGCTGTAGCAGTCCACGCGGTTGGACGTGATCTCATATTCGAAGACGACGTCGTGCAGGCCCAGGACCTCCACCGCGTCGGCTCCGACCGGCGTATCCTCCGGGAAGATATAGATCCCGTTCTCGGGCGCTTCCGGATAAAAGTCACGGCTGGAGCCGAGCTCTTCGATCGAGCACATCATGCCGAAGCTCTCGACGCCGCGCAGCTTTCCTTTTTTGATCCGGATGCCGTCTTCGGGCATCGGGCCGCCGTCATGACCGCCGGCCACGCGGCCGCCGTCCAGGACCACCGGGACCTTGGCTCCGACCGTCACGTTAGGGGCTCCGGTCACGATCTGGAGCGCCTCGTTCCCGACGTCCACCTGGCACACGACCAGTTTGTCCGCGTCGGGATGCGGGTCGATCTTCGTGATCTGTCCGACCACGATTTTCTCGAGGTTCTTGTCCAGGCATTCAAAGCCTTCCACCTTGGTGCCGGTCAGCGTCATCGCGTCCGTGTATTCCTGCGCCGTGCAGTCAAGTTCCGGGACGTAGGCCCGGATCCAGGATAATGCGGTATTCATTCTTGATCTCCCTCCTCAGAACTGCTTCAGGAAGCGCGTGTCGTTCTCATAGAGCAGGCGCATGTCATCGATCTCGTATTTCAGCAGCGTGATTCGTTCCAGGCCCACGCCGAACGCGAAGCCCGTATATTCCTCGGGGTCGATCCCGCTCATCTCCAGCACGTGCGGATGCACCATGCCGCAGCCGAGGATCTCGAGCCAGCCGCTGCCCTTGCAGAAGCGGCATCCCTTGCCGCCGCACTTGAAGCACGATACGTCCACTTCGGCCGACGGCTCGGTGAACGGGAAGTGATGCGGCCGGAACTTGATCCGCGTATCCGGTCCGAACAGTTCCTTCGAAAACTCGAGCAGGGTCCCCTTCAGGTCCGCGAACGTGATGTTCTTGTCGATCACGAGGCCCTCGATCTGGTGGAAGGACGGGGAATGCGTGGCGTCCACTTCATCCGACCGGTACACGCGGCCCGGGGACAGGATGCGGATCGGAGGCTTGCGCGTCTCCATCACGTGCGCTTGGACCGACGAGGTCTGCGTGCGAAGCACGATGTTGTCGTTGATGTAGAACGTATCCTGCTCGTCGCGCGCCGGATGGTTCTTCGGGATGTTCAGCGCCTCGAAATTGTAATAGTCGTATTCGATCTCGGGACCGTCCACGATCTCGTAGCCCATGCCGACAAAGATCCGCTCCACTTCTTCCAGGACCGTGGTGTTCGGATGGCGGTGGCCGAAGCTGTGCTTTCTGGCCGGAAGCGTCACGTCGATGACCTCCGTCGCCAGCTGCATCTCCTGCGCTTTGGCCTGAAGCTCCGCGCGCTTCTTTTCCAGCGCCTCTTCCAGCGCCTGACGCGTTTCATTCACCATCTGGCCCACCTTCGGGCGCTCCTCGGCCGACACGTCGCGCATGCCCTTCAAAAGCTGCGTGAGCTCGCCCTTTTTGCCCAGATAAGCGACGCGGATGTCGTTCAGCTTATCCAGGACGTCCGCACGCTCCATCGAGGCCAGCGCCTCCTGACGGATCTTCTCAAGCTGTTCCTTCATGACGGGACTCCTTTAAAAAAAAGATATCTGGTTTCTGTGAAAGCTGCGGCCTGAAAGCGGCCCGCCACCCTGATGGCGGCCGGTCCGGGATCCACGCTTCGCTTTCACAAAAAAATCCCCGCGCGCCTTGCGGCGCGCAGGGACGAATCAGCATCGCGGTACCACCCTGCTTCCCGGACGGACCGGGCAGCTTCTTTTCCGCTTAACGCGCGGCATACGGCAGCTCCTACACAGACCGGCCGGTCCTTCAAAGCTGCGGCTGTGATGTGAATTTCACGCATCCTCCGTTACGCGGCGGGCTTTCAGCCGGCGACCCGCCTCTCTGCTCCGGATAGAGGACGGCTACTGTGCATCCCAGTGGCCTTTACCTCCCGGTATTTTACACGAGGCGGCGCGAAATGTCAACCGTCCGGTCATGATTTGCCGCTCTTTTACGAAAGCACCTTCAGCAGCTTCTGGTTGACCCGGTTCGTCACTTCCAGATAATAAGCCAGCTCGGCGCTCGTCAGATCGCTGTCCCCGATCTTCTCGAATTTCTGCACGGCATCGGTATACTGGGACATCAGGCTCATATAGTCGCCCATCATCGAAGCCGCGTCCGCCGGATCGGCCGATCTGTACTTCTCCATAAAGGCGATATACCGGTCCATGAATGCTTCGTAAGAATCGATCGCTTCTTTGATCTCCGGTCGGATACGATCCTGCGGTGCTTCCGTAGGTGCCTGCGTCGGCGCCTCGGTCGGCGGTTGCGTCGGCGCCTCGGTCGGTGCCTGTGTGGGAGCCTGTGTCGGTGCCTGTGTGGGAGCCTGTGTCGGGGCCTGTGTCTCGGCCTTCGCGGGAGTCCGTTCGGGAGCCCTTGTCTCAGACTGTGGCGACGTTTCGGAAGATGCCGTAGAGGCCGGCTTCGTTTCCTGTCGGGGTGCCTGCGTATGCGGCTGTGTCGATGCTTTCGTCGGAGCCGCCGTTGACGCAGCCCCGGTCGCTTTCGGCGTCTCCTCAGGCGTCCCGGCATGCGCCTCCGTCTGTGCCTGCGTCCGGACCGGCGTTGTCTGCCGGTTTCCGCAGGATCCGATCCGATGGCAGCCTGCGAAGAGTAGGACGATCACGATGACCCAGAACCACCACCGCTTCCACAACGGCGGCTTGGGCGGCAGTGCCCGGTTCGCGTAAACGACCGGCTGCGGCGAAGACGCCTGCTGAAGCGTATCCGCTCCCGGCACCGGCTGCGGGGCCGGCTGCCCATGGCCGGGATCGCCGGCTTCGACCGGTGTGCCGCAGACCGGACAGAACTTTGTCCCGTCCGCAAGACGTGTTCCACATTCCGTACAATATGCCATCTGCTCTTCTCCTTTGTCCTGCGCCGGCTGTGCAGAGCCGGTCATTCCTCTCGGTTTTATATTTGATCGAATCTATTCCGCCGTTTCCCGGCCTCCTCCCGTACCTGCGGTCTGCAGCGGCTGCTGGCCGCACGTCCGGAGCAGTTCATCGACGGCTTCGATCTCATACATGCGGTTTCCGATCGCGGCGATCAGCACCGCGTCACGGGGGATTCGCGGATGGAGCGGCGCCATCCCGTACAGCGTAAGCGCTTCATCGGTCTCCTTCACGGAGAAGGCGGCCGCGAGGCACAGCCGCAGGATCACGTCTCGCCGGCGCGTATGCTTTTCTCCGGAGATCAGTTTATAGCCGTAATTCTCCGGGATGTCCGCGCGCAGGAACAGCGTCTGCTGCAGGATCCCCTTCTCTTTGCATCTCATCCGCATATACTGCGCAAAAGGCCGCGGACCCGCATACATCGCCTCCGATTCCCGCCTCAGGAACGCGGCCAGCTCCTCGGCCCGGAGCCGCGATAGATCCCGCTCCAGCCGTTCGGTTGTCTGCTCGTACGTCTCCTCCATCGGGTCCCCGCTCCTGTCCGCTTTCAGCATACCAGACAGCGGCGTCCTCCGTTCCCCCCGCTCCGGTGGTAACGAAGCC
>CACXFD010000044.1 GCA_902766845.1 uncultured Lachnospiraceae bacterium
CAGAGAGGAAGGTAGAGCGATGTTTTGTCCGGAATGCGGAACCCAAATCGAAGAAGGCGGAAGATTCTGTCCGAACTGCGGCACGTTTGTGCCGGCGCAGGGAGAGGCGGACGGAACAGGCGGACAGCCAGGCGGCGAGGCCGGCCGGTGGAACGCGGCACCGGGCCCGGGCCCCGGAAATGGCGGTCAGTGGAACGCCGGACCGGGTACAGGGACTGAAAACGGCCCCCGGTGGAACGGCGGGCAAAATGCAGGCCCCGGAGCTGCCGGAGGCGGAGCGGGCTTTACGGGAGGCGGGAACGGAACGCCCGGACCCGGAAGACCCCGAAAAGGGCTGCTCATCGGGATCATCGCGGCGCTCGCGGTGCTTTGCATCGGCGCGGCGGTCCTCCTCTTTCTGAGAGGCAGAGGAGAAGAGGAGACGACAGCATCCGGCGGAACAGGGACCGGAACGCAGAGCACGGCTCCCGCAATCGACAGCGGTCAGAGCGGGGGAGCCGGCAGCAGTGCCGGCAGCGGACTGCCGGCCGCCGGCGGAGAGACGGCCGGGAATCCTTCGGGAAATTCTGCAGGGAATCCCGCGGGCACCGGAGAAACGGCTCCGGGCGCGGGCATGACCAATGAGCAGGCCGGACAGGTGCTGAGCGGTGCCGCGGAGAACCAGAACAGCGCGCAGCAGGGCGTCTCCCTGACCGGCGCGCCGCAGATCCGTGAAGAGGACATCACGATCTCGATGAGCGATCTCGCGAAGCAGATCACGGAGCTGAACGCGGGAACAACGGCGCAGCAGAAGATCGACATTTTCGCGAACAACTATACGCCGGTCAGAAATACATCGCTGGCCTGGGATAGAACGCTGTTCTATACATTGGAAGACGTTCGTCCGGACAGCTCCGCGGACGGCCAGATCAACAGTTATCTGGTGTCCAAAAAGACATTTGTCAACGCGGCGACCGGCAACCGGATGGAATACGAGATCTACACGAAGCCCGGCACCGGCACGGTCAATAAAATCGTCAGCATCGAATATATGCAGGATCACCTGGAGATCACGGACTATTACTACCGCGATGACGGAAAAGTCAGCTTCATTTTCCTGCGGAATGACCTCAATTATGTGCCTTCTTACGCGGTGCCGACGAAGGATGGGCAGCGCTTCTATTTCAACAGCGACTGCATGGTGAAATGGAGGGTGGTCTCCGGCGGCAATATCCAGAATTACTGCATCGGATCGGCGTCCATGAGCGAGAATAACAACGGCAGCGAGAAGACATATGACAGTTTGGACGCGACTTCCCAGGGCCTGTATGATGAGGCGGAAAAGAACATGCTCAACGCCGCCTACAATACCTACAACACCGTGCTCGGCGCGGCGAGCGTGAACTGGATCACGGGATTCGTCTACAGTGCCGATGAGACGGCGCGGAAGGACGCGCACATTTACCTGTGGCGGAACGATGAATATCTGTATATGTGCAGCCCCGCGGATGACGGCTCCTATTACATCGCGGTGCCGGGAAATGAAGATTCCTACCGGCTCGTCATCGTGACGCCGGGATGTGATACCGTGATTGTTTATGATATCGAGATCGTGGTCGGCGTACTGTATACCTATGTGGACACGATCTACGTGATGGACCAGAGCGCGGCCGCGTATCAGCAGGTGCTGCAGGTCAGGGACGCGCTGAACTACGCCGAAAACGGCGTGGACATGATGGCGGTCCCGGACGCGCAGATCAATATCCGCTGCGGTCTCAACGCGAAGACGACGGATGTCGTATACAGCGGAACGACGGATTCGCTCGGCAACTGCAATGTCCAGCTGCCGCCGGGCATGTATACGGTAGAAGTGATCAAGACAGGATATGATGTGATCTACGTCAACATCGTGATCCGCGTCGATATGGGAACCGTGGAGATCCACTTCTCGCCGTCGCTGCCGGCGGGCGAAATGCGTATCGTTCTGTCCTGGGGACAGTGGCCGTATGACCTCGACTCGCATCTGTTCACACCGTACGACAGCGCTTACGGAAATGAGGGCTACCACGTCTTCTACAGCAGCCCGACGGATGCCGTGGGCGATAACCTGGACGTTGACGACACGACGAGCTACGGCCCCGA
>CACXFD010000045.1 GCA_902766845.1 uncultured Lachnospiraceae bacterium
AACGCAACCGGATGCTCCTCCATCTGGGGCAACTCCTCACCGTCCACTCCGTACACCGTCAACGAGAAGGGTCAGGGCCCGGCGTGGTCCAACTCCCTGTTCGAGGATGCGGCCGAGTTCGGCTACGGCATGGGTCTTGCGCAGATCGCGATCCGTGACCGTCTGAAGAGAGAGGTCGAAGAGGTCCTCGCCGGCGACTGCGCTCCGGAAGAAGCCAAGGCCGCGGCTCAGGAATACCTGGATACCTTCACGCAGGGCGTCGCCAACCGCGCGGCTTCCGAGAAGCTGGTCAAGGCTCTCGAGAACGTGGACTGCGACACCGCGAAGGATCTGATCAAGAATAAGGACTTCCTCGCCAAGAAGAGCCAGTGGATCTTCGGCGGCGACGGCTGGGCTTATGATATCGGCTTCGGCGGCCTGGACCATGTGCTGGCGTCCGGCAAGGACATCAACATCCTCGTCTTCGATACCGAGGTCTACTCCAACACCGGCGGCCAGTCCTCCAAGGCTACTCCTACCGGTGCGGTGGCCCAGTTCGCGGCCGGCGGCAAGGAAACCAAGAAGAAGGATCTGGCCCAGATCGCGATGAGCTACGGCTACGTCTACGTGGCGCAGGTCGCCATGGGCGCGGATATGAACCAGACCGTCAAGGCCCTGACCGAGGCGGAAGCGTATCCGGGACCTTCGCTGGTCATCTGCTACGCGCCGTGCATCAACCACGGCATCCGCGTGGGCATGAGCAAGGCCCAGACGGAAGAGAAGAAGGCTGTGGCGGCCGGTTACTGGAACAACTTCCGGTTCAACCCGGCGCTGCTGGAGCAGGGCAAGAACCCGTTCAGCCTGGACTCCAAGGCCCCGACGGAAAGCTATCAGGACTTCCTGCGCGGCGAGGTGCGCTACACCTCCCTGGAGCGCAAGAACCCCGAGCGCGCCGCGAAGCTGTTTGACGCGGCCGAGAAGGCTTCCCGCGAGAAGTACGCTCACCTGCAGAAGCTCATCGACCTGTACAGCGTCGAGGAGTAAGCAGGATCCGGGCATCCGGCTGAAACGGCACCGGCTGCGGCCGATGACCGCGGCCGGACGGCCGTAACGGAAACAGTGCGGATCCCGCCGGATGGCGGGACCCGCTTTTTTGCTCCGCCGCGGGCGGATGGCCCTTTTGCATCCGGCCGCCCCGCGGGGAGAGGCGGATACGCGGGAGGAAGAGATTCATGCGCAAGAGCACGGACCAGATCATCCGGGACGCGTTCCTGGAACTGCTGGAAGAGAAGGACATCAACCGGATCACGGTGCGCGACATCGTGGAGCGGTGCGGCGTCAACCGCAACACCTTCTATTATCATTATCAGGACATCCCGTCCCTGATCGAGACGCTGACGAAGGACAGGGCAGACGAGGTGATCCGGCGCTACCATTCGGTCGATTCACTGGAGACCGCGCTGTATGCCGCGGCAGATTTTGCGGAGGCGGACCGGCGCGTGATCATGCACGTATACCGGTCGGCCAGCCGGGACATCCTCGAGATGCATCTCTGGCGGATCTGCCGCTATGTCGTCGACTCGTTCCTGGAGAAACTGTTTCAGGGACACCGCATCTCGGAGGAGGACCGCGACATCATCAGCCGGTTCTATCAGGGCGAGTGCTTCGGCCTCGTCATGGAATGGCTGAATTCGAACGGGAAGGACGATATCCGCGGAAAGATCCATCGCTTCTGCGAGCTGAGAGCCGGCGTGCTCGAGGCGATGGTCGACCGCGCGGAGATCCGCTGATCCCGGACTGACCGTCAGACAGACACCGCAGATCCTGCCTTTTTTGGGCAGATCGGCTGCGGTGTCTGTTTTTTTGTGCACAGCCGCGCCGACTGACCATGGAAAAGACCGCGAAGACGGGGTAGGATACAGCCTGAAAGCAAGAGAAAGGAGGCATCTGTGATGAAACGATTTGAACGTGACTTGATGCCGCTCTATATTGCGAAAGGCGGCTGCCTGGCGCTGTCGGTGCTGTTTTGCCTGACGGGGCTGTGGCTGATCCTGGAGCCGGCCGCGTCCGGCCCGATCCTCGGCAGGGTGCTCGGAGCCATGATGACGGTCTTCGGCGTCGTCCGGATCATCGGCTACTTTTCCAATGACCTGTACCGTCTCGCGTTCCAGTACGACCTGGAGCTCGGGATCCTGTCTGCGGCGCTGGGCGTGACCACGCTCCTGTATCCGGAGCGGATCATGAATGTGATGGCCGCGGCGCTGGGACTGGCCGTCCTGACCGACGGGCTGTTCCGGATCCGAATCGCGCAGGACGCGCGCCGGTTCGGACTCCCGAAGTGGGGCGTGATCCTCGCGCTCGCTGCCGCCGCCGTCATCTGCGGGGCGCTCCTGATGCTGTTCCCGGAGACCGGCGCGCGGACCGTGACGGTATTTCTCGGAATCACGCTGCTGGCCGACGGACTTCTGAACCTGTGGGTCACAGGCAGCGCGGTCCGCATCTTCCGGGAGCATCGCCCGGAGATCGTGGATGCGGACGGAACATGGAAAGAGGCAGGTGAAGCAAGATGAAATTCGGAAAACAGGTGGTCCGCTTTCGGATCCCGATCCTGATCCTGACACTGGTGCTGATGGTCCCGTCTGTGCTGGGCATGGCCCGGACGCGCATCAATTATGATATGCTGGATTATCTTCCGGCGCAGATGGACACGGTCATCGGCCAGAACGAGCTGATGAAGGATTTCGGAAAAGGCGCGTTCTCGCTCGTGATCTTCGAGGGCATGGACCCCGAGGACGTGGCGGCGGCCAAGGCCAGGATCGAGCAGGTCGACCACGTCAGTTCAGTCATCTGGTACGATTCGGTCATGGATCTGTCGGTGCCCATGGAGATGCTGCCGAAGCGCGTGTATGACGCGTTCTGCAGCGGACAGGATACGATGATGGCCGTCTTCTTCGACACATCGACGTCCGACGACCGGACGATGGACGCGATCCGCGAGATCCGCGGGATCTGCGGGAAGCAGTGCTTCGTATCGGGCATGTCGGCCCTCGTGACGGACCTGAAGGATCTGTGTGAGAAAGAAGAGCCGATCTATGTCGGCATCGCCGTCGCGCTGGCGCTCGCGGCCATGCTGCTTTTGCTGGACAGCTGGCTGGTCCCGTTCGTGTTCCTGGCGTCGATCGGCATGATGATCCTGCTGAACCTCGGGAGCAACTATTTCCTCGGCGAGATCAGCTACATCACGAAAGCGCTGTCTGCGGTGCTGCAGCTGGCCGTGACGATGGATTATTCGATCTTCCTCTGGCACAGCTATAACGAGCAGCGTGAAAAGACCGAAGACCGGAAGGAGGCCATGGCCGCCGCGATCGACGAAACGCTGACGAGCGTGATCGGAAGCTCGATCACGACGGTGGCCGGCTTCATCGCCCTGTGCTTCATGAGCTTCACGATGGGCCGGGACCTCGGGATCGTGATGGCCAAGGGCGTGATCCTCGGCGTGGCCGGCTGTGTGACGGTCCTGCCTGCGCTGATCCTGCTGCTGGACAAGCCGCTGCAGGCGACGCGCCATAAGAGCCTGATCCCCGGCGCACAGCGCCTGGCCGGAGCCATCGTGCGGCGCTTCCCGGTCTTCCTGCTGATCTTTGCGCTGCTGATCCCGCCCGCGCTGATCGGTTACCGCAGGACCAACGCGGAGGTCTATTACGACATGGGGCAGTGCCTGCCGGAAGAGATGGCCTTCGTCAAGGCCAATGAGAAGCTCGGAGAGGCGTTCGGCGTCGGCTCCACGCATATGCTCCTCGTCGATGCCGATCTGCCGTCGGACAAGGTCCGGAGCCTGATCTCTGAGATGGAGCAGGTCGACGGTGTCCGCTCGGTGCTGGGCCTCGAGACGATCCTCGGCAAAGACGTGCCGGAAGAGATGATCCCGGAGCGGCTGCGGAGCAAGCTGATCAGTGACCGGTGGGAGCTGATCCTGATCAATTCCGAGGACAAGGTCGCGAGCGACGCGGTCAACGCGCAGATCGGACAGCTGCAGAAGATCGCGAAGAGCTATGACCCCGGCAGCCTGCTGATCGGCGAGGCGCCGTGCATGAAGGATATGATCGAAACGACGGACCGGGATTTCCAGGTCGTCAACGCGGTCTCGATCCTTGCGATCTTCGTGATCATCGCGCTGGTCGAGAAGAGCCTGAGCCTGCCGTTCATCCTGATCTCGGTCATTGAGCTCGCGATCTTCATCAACCTGGGCCTGCCGCATTATCTGGGACAGAGCCTGCCGTTCATCGCCCCGATCTGCATCAGCACGATCCAGCTGGGCGCGACGGTCGACTACGCGATCCTGATGACGACCCGGTACAAGGAAGAGCGGATGGCCGGCAAGGAGAAGAGAGAGGCGGTGAAGACCGCGTTGACTTCTTCGGTCTCCTCGATCCTGGTGTCCGGCTTCGGGCTGTTTGCCGCGACGTTCGGCGTCGCGCTGTATTCCAACATCGATATCATCAGCAGCATGTGCCTGCTGATGGCCCGCGGGGCCGTGATCTCGATGATGGCTGTGATCTTTTTCCTGCCCGCGCTCCTGCTGCTGTGCGACCGCGTGATCTGCGCGACGACAGCCGGGATGAAGCGGGGAGGTCCTGTCAGGAATAATCGCCGGGAGGTGGCATTATCATGAAGAAACGGAATAAGAAATGGATCGGAGCGGCCGTCGTGCTCTGCGTGCTGCTGGCGGCCGGAGAGATCAGTCATGTGATCTACGCGGCCGGCGGCCGGCCCGCTGCGGCGGCCGAAGCGTCGGGCGAAGACGCGGTCACGGAAGAGGCAAACGGTCCGGAGGGGGCCGGTGAGGCTGCGCTGAAGGAAGAAGCCGGCGCGCGGACCGGTGAAGCGGCAGCGCTCAGCGGGGAAGCGGCCGCAAAGGAATCCGGGGAAGAGCCGGATACGGTCTATGTGCTCGCCGGAGCGGACGGCACGGCGATCCGCACGTTCGGGCCGGAAGGGGAGGAGCTCCCGCTGAAGGTGAACGTCCGGTATGAACTGGACGGGCAGGAAGTCTCCGCGGCGGAGCTGGCCGGAAAGAGCGGCCATCTGGTGATCCGCTTCAGCTATTCCGACCTTCCGTCCGAGACGGTGCGTATAGACGGAAAGACGAAGACCGTGCCGGTGCCGATCCCGGTGCTGTCCGGCCTGATGTTTGATAACGACTGCGCGTCCAACGTGACGGTCAGCGCCGGCCGCGTCCTGAACGACGGGAGCCGGACCGTGGCGGTCGGGATCGCTGTCCCGGGCCTCAAAGAGGCGCTGGACCTGGAGGCGGATACCGCGAAGGAAGACTGGAACCGTGAGATCCGCCGCCTTCAGGATGACTGGAAGGAAACGATCGAGATCGAAGCCGATGTGCGCTGCCTGAAGCTGGATATGACCCTGACCGCGGCGCTGCCGGACCTGATCGATGAGCTCTCCGACAACGGCGGAAAGCGGCCGGATGCTTCGGAGCTGCGCGATGAAGCATCGCAGCTGACGGATGCGGTCAAGCGCATCCGGGAAGGTTCCTCCGCCTTGAAGGACGGTCTGGGGCTTTTGAAGGATAAGAGCGGCGAACTGGCGGACGGCGTCAGCAAGCTCGCCGACGGGGCCGGACAGGTCAAAGACGGGGCGGACAAGCTCTCTGACGGCGCCGGCTCCGCAAAGGACGGGGCGGCAGCGCTGAGCAGCGGACTGGATACGCTGTCGGAAAACAGCGGTGCGCTGCGTGACGGCGCGGCCCGGGTCTTTGCGGGACTCCTGGAGCAGGCCCGCAGCCAGATCGGCGCGGCCGGCCTGGAGTGTCCGGAGATGACGGCTGAGAATTACGCGTCGGTGCTCGGCGGTCTGATCGCGTCGCTCGATCAGACGCAGGTCTATCAGCAGGCGCAGGAAGCGGTCACGGCCGCGGTGGAGGCCCGCCGCGGCGAGATCCGCGAGGCTGTGACCGCGGCGGTCCGCGCCGAGGTCGAAAAGCAGGTGGAGGAGACGGTCCGCGCGCAGGTGACGGCGCAGGTCCTGGCCTCGGCCGGGCTGGACGAAGCGGCGTACGAGGCGGCCGATGAAGCGACGCGCACTGCTCTGTCGCAGGCCGTCGAACAGCAGATGGCGTCGGAGCAGGTGCAGCAGATGCTGGCCGGCGCGGTCGAACAGCAGATGGCGGACGCGTCCGTGCAGGCGCTGATCGACCGGAACACCGAGGATCAGGTCCAAAAGGCCGTGGCGCAGGCCATGGCAGGGGAAGAGGTCCAGAGCAGGCTGCAGGCGGCTTCGGCCGGCGCGCAGCAGCTGATCGGGCTGAAGGCTTCCCTGGACAGCTATAACGCGTTCTATCTGGGACTTCGCAGCTATACAGACGGCGTGGATCAGGCCGCGTCGGGCGCGCGCGATCTGTCGGCCGGTCTGAGCGAGCTGTCGGCCGGCGCTTCGCAGCTCGCGCAGGGGGCCGGCGTGCTGGCTTCCGGCACGACGCAGCTGGAGCAGGCCGTGCCGCAGCTGACGGACGGGACCGGGAAGCTCTATGACGGCAGCTGTGAGCTGACGGACGGGCTGGAGAAGTTCGATCAGGAGGGCGTCTCGGAGATCGCGTCCCTGCTGGGCGGGGACCTGCCGGATCTGCTGGAGAAGTTCCGGACGGTCCGCACGGCGATGGAACAGTATGCGGCGCGTGAGAACGTGCGCCGGGTGATCTACCGGACCGAGTCGATCGGGGAATGACGGACGCCGGAAAAGAGCCGGGAGAGGCGGGGCATGGGCCCCGCCTCTCCCGGCTCTTTTTGCCTGTCTGCCTTATCATACGGCTCTATTTGCCTGTCTGCAGTATCATACAGTTCTTTTTGCCTGTCCGCTTCTTCCTACGGACTTTCTGCGGCTGCCCGGCGGAACGCTGTCGTTATTCCACGGATTCTTCGGTATTCAGCCCCAGATAGATGGCCAGATAGTGATGGTGATCGTCGCCCTGCAGCAGGCGCGCGAGGCGCGCGGCCAGGGACGGATCGGAGAGGGCCGCGGCGGCCATCGGCGAGAAGCGCCGGCCGGACTGGGCCTGCACCTCGGCCAGGACCGCCTTCCAGCGCAGCCTGAAGCTCTCCGCGGCCCTCTCCTCCGGACCGGCCGTTCCGGCCCCGGCAGGCACATCTGCGGGGAGACCGCCCGCCGCGGCGTCTGCGGCCGGCGCGTCCATCAGCCCGTCGGGCTCGGCGTCGTCGAACGAATCGAGCAGGAAGCCCGCGAGGGCGGCCACGTCGGTCATCTGGCGGTAGGGCGAGGAGAGGCGGTCATAGACCTCCGGGTAGCCGCCCGCGCCGTTATACCAGCTGTGGTGGCCCAATGCGATGTCCGCGTAGACCGCGGTCGAGGGACGGGAGCGGAGGTCCTCGCTTCCCGAAACGGTGTGGAGCCGGAAGATCTCGTATTCACGGTCCAGCAGGTCCCGGGTCTGCATGGTCCGGCCGATGTTCATCTTGATGCGTCCGAAATCGTGATAGAGGCCGCAGTCGCGGGCGTAGTCGAGCAGGAGACGGCGTTTTTCGGCCGGGTCCGCCAGGCCCTGCAGGAACGGGATATCGTCGAAATAGGCCGGGTCGTCCTCATAGAGCGCGTCGCACAGCCGGACCATCAGGTCCCCCGCCAGGCTGCTCCGCAGGTACAGGTCCCCGGCAAAACGGCGCATCAGCGCCATCGTGATGTCGCGGTAGGTCGGGACGCCTTCGATCTCGTAATAGTTGGTGAACACGAAGCGGACCGAGAAAAAGAAGCTGTCCCCCATCTGGTCCGAAGGGAAGGTCAGCAGCGTCTTCATCATGCGCCGGTAGACGCGGTCCAGAAACTGCACGCAGTGCGGGTCCTCGCGCAGGGACGCGTTCTGGCTCAGCAGCTGGGCGTAGAACATCGGCAGGTGGACGTTGGCGTAGAGGCCGTTCATGTCGAACTGGCCCTCCGGCGCGCGGTCCAGCAGGCGCTCGATCCGCTCCACGGTCAGCTTGAGGTCCACGTACCCGCAGTTGTATTCCATCTCATAGTACGGCCAGAGCCACCGCGCGACCGGCTCTTCGGACGTCTCCTCCTGCTTGAAGACCTCGTAGCAGGAATCGAGCACCGCGGCCAGTTCCTCGTTGGTCAGGTTCCCGCGGGAGAGCGAGACGCGGTTGGAGCTCATCTGCTGGTGGGTGCCGCGCAGGAACCAGTCCCACGGCAGACCGGGCGCGAGCTCGCGGTAATGGGGATCCCGGAGGATGTCGAGCATGCGCTTGCTGGCCGCGATCTTCTTTTTATGGTCGAGCGTGCACAGCGCGATGTTCGCGACGGACCGCACGATGTAGCCGCGCGTGGCCTCGTCGTCCAGTTCGTCATAAAAGCGCAGGTACGAGGCGGCTTCGGAGAAGACCAGTTCATTGCGGAACAAAAACGGCGCGCGCCGTTCGTGCATGCCCTCGGTGAGGCGGTCCATATAATACAGGCCCATCCCGAACTTGTAGAGTTCCCGGATGGTGCCGGCGCGGTCGCGGCGGAACCGGCGCAGGCTCAACAGCGCGTCGTGGATGGCCACGTAGATGCCGGGGTCCAGGTTGGTCTTCCAATCCATCAGCCGGTCCGCGAACGCGTCCAGCTGCGAGAGCTCTTCCTCCGACGCCTCATGGAGCCGGTCCAGAGCCGGGAACAGCTGTCCGCTGAGCAGGGCGATGTTGCGGCGGCGCAGGCGGCGCATCTCGCGCGCGGCGGCGCGGCGCGCGTCCGCCCAGGATTCGAAGCCGGCGTCCAGGCCTTCGTAATACCGGCCCAGGTCCCGGATGCGGATCACGTTTTCGATGTATTCTTCCTGATAGGGAAGCACCCGGCTTCGCCTCCTTTCCGTGTCGTTTTTTACGGGCCGGCCGTGGTCTTCGGACCGCGGCCGACGAACGGCAGCTGCCGGACTGTTCCGGGCGCTGCGGCCGTTCTGTGTCCGGGCTGTGGTCATGTACCATGCCCGGCCGCGGTCAGATCTGACGCAGCACCTGCATCAGCGTGTGCATGTCGATGGGCTTGGCGATGTGGCCGTCCATGCCGCTCGCGCGGGCGCGGGCGATGTCTTCGGCAAACGTGTTCGCGGTCATCGCGTAGATCGGGACCCGGGCGTCCGCCCGGCCGCTCGCGCGGATCTCGCGCGTGGCGCCGTATCCGTCCAGGACCGGCATCTGCACGTCCATCAGGATCAGGTCATAATGGCCTTCCGGCGAGGCCAGGAACGCGTCCACGGCCTGCCGGCCGTCCTCGGCCGTATCGATCTGCGCTTCGGTGGCGGAGAGGATCTCCTTCGCGATCTCGCGGTTGATCAGGTTATCCTCCACGAGCAGGATGTGCCGGCCCGCCAGCTGCGGTACGGCCGAGGCGGACGGATCCGGACCGCTGCCCTGCAGGGCGCGGCCCAGGCCGTTGATCAAGGATTTCCGGAAGATCGGGCGCGGGATGAACCCGCTGATCCCGCTGCGGTTCGCGCGGTATTCGATCTCGCCCCAGTCCGCATCCGATACGAGGACGATGGTCAGGGCGGGGAAGGAATGGTGGAAGTACTGGGCCGTATCGAACAGGCCGGCTCCGTCGGGCAGGGCCCCGAGGATCAGCCCGGTGTACGGCCGGCTGCGGAAGTCCGCGTCGGTCAGCGCGTCGAGCGCCTCCGGGACCGCGGCCGTCACGGTGTAGGGGACA
Organism: uncultured Lachnospiraceae bacterium; assembly: GCA_902766845.1. GTDB lineage: Bacteria > Bacillota > Clostridia > Lachnospirales > Lachnospiraceae > RUG11204. Next base: position 9,688 of record CACXFD010000045.1, read on the forward strand.
TGATATTCATCCAGATAGCGCGAGAACGCGTCCCGCGCTTTCGGATCGGTCTCGAGGATCAGCAGGCGCTGGCCGGCCAGCGCGGACCCGTCCGCACGGACCGACGCGTAAGCCATCGGGATCCGGACCGTGACCTCGGTGCCTTCCCCGACGCGGCTTTGCACCGTCACGGTGCCGCCCATCGCGTCTGTGAGCTTCTTGACGATGCTCATGCCGAGGCCCGTGCCCTCGATCTTGGAGATCGTGGTGCTGTTCACGCGCTCGAACGGCTCAAAGATGCGGCGCAGGAATTCATCGGACATGCCGATGCCGTTATCGCGGCAGGAAAAGATCAGCGCGCAGCGGTCCCCGTCCGGCTCTTCGGACAGGGCCACCCGGATCTGTCCGCCGTCCGGCGTGTATTTGACCGCGTTGCTGAGGATGTTGACGTAGATCTGGCGCAGCCGCAGGGCGTCGCCGTAGAACTGCTCGATGTCGATCGCGTCGGCTTCGAGCGTAAAAGAATGGCCTTTCTGCTGCACCTGCGGGCGGATGATCGAGAGCGTGTCGTGCATCAGGTCCGCGAGCGAGAACCGGTCCGAGGTCAGCTTCATGCGCCCGGAATTGATCCGCGACATGTCGAGGACGTCGTTGATCAGGCTCAGCAGGTGTCCGCCGGCCGTCTCGATCTTGTTGAGCGCGTCGAGGACGCGCGTCTTTTCATCGATGTGCTTTTTCGCGAGGGTGGTCATGCCGAGGATCGCGTTCATCGGCGTGCGGATATCGTGGGACATGCTGCTCAGGAACGTTTCCTTGGCCGCGTTGGCGTCCTGGGCTTCCTTGAGCTGCGCGCGCAGCGCGGCGATCTCGGCGGCCGCGTCATCCGTCCCGGGCGCGCCGGCGCGGCTCGTCCCTTCCTTCGGCGCGTCGTCCGAGCCGGAGATCACGAGGAACAGGCCGCCGGAGAGCGGCACGGTATCGCGGATGCCGGACAGGGAAAACCCGGCGCTTTGGAACAGGATGGAACGGTCGTCGTCGATCACGGCGTATTCCCGGCTCATGGCGGCTCTCCTTCGAAGTGAACGTCAGATCAGATCCGTGAAAACAGTCAGACAGATGACTGTACCATCAATTATAGCACAAAATGCGCCGCCTGCCAATCATGACGGGCCGGCCGCCGCAAAGCGTTTTACAACCGGCCGCGGTTATGGTATAACAAAGGCAGCAGGCAGCGCCGCCGCGGCGCCCGGCGGGAGCCGGGACGCGCCGGACCGGGCTGCCGGGGGAGGAGACCGTCATGGCCGCACTGGCGGGCGACTGGCTCGAGCCGATGTCGCCGGAATTCAGAAAACCGTATTACGCGTCCCTGTACCGGAAAGTGCGCGAGGAGTATACGAACCATGTGGTCTATCCGCCCGCGGATCAGATCTTCACGGCGTTCGAGCTGACGCCTCTTGCCGAGGTCAAGGTCGTGATCCTGGGGCAGGACCCCTACCACGGGCCGGGACAGGCGCACGGACTGTGCTTCTCGGTACAGCCGGGCGTGGAGATCCCGCCGTCCCTCGTGAACATCTATCAGGAACTGCATGACGACCTGGGCTGCTATATCCCGAACAACGGGACGCTGACCAAGTGGGCCCGGCAGGGCGTGCTGCTCCTGAACACGGTGCTGACCGTGCGCGCCCACCAGGCCGCGTCGCACCGCGGAATCGGCTGGGAGGAGTTCACGGACGCGGCCATCCGCGCCGTGGAGACGCAGGACCGTCCCATCGTCTATCTTCTCTGGGGCCGCCCCGCGCAGATGAAGAAGTCCCTGATCACCCATCCGCGCCGCCTCGTGCTCGAGGCGCCGCATCCGAGCCCGCTGTCGGCATACCGCGGCTTCTTCGGATGCCGCCATTTCAGCCGTGCGAACGCGTATCTCGCGGAGAACGGCGCCGCTCCGATCGACTGGCAGATCGAGAATATCTGAGACCTGCCGGAGCGCCGCGTCCGCAAAGGCCGGAGCGCCGCGCCCGCAAAGGCCGCCGCGCCGGATCCGGTCCGCATCGGACCGGGAAAGGAGACCGTCATGCTGGAGATCCTGAAAGTCATCTTTTACGGCATCGTGGAAGGAATCACCGAGTGGCTGCCCATCAGCAGCACCGGCCACCTGATCCTGTTCGAGAATCTGATCCCGATGAAACTGTCCGAGGGCTTCCTCGAGATGTTCCGCGTCGTGATCCAGCTCGGGGCCATCCTGGCCGTCGTGCTCGTGTTCTTCCGCAAGCTGAACCCGTTCAGCAAGCGCAAGAACGCGGTGCAGAAGAAGCGCACCCGGGACCTGTGGCTGAAGATCCTGGTCGGTTGCCTGCCGGCCGGCGTGCTCGGCGTCCTGCTCAACGACTGGTTCGACGAGCATTTCTATAACTGGCCCACCGTGGCCATCGCGCTGATCGTCTACGGCGTGCTGTTCATCGTCATCGAGATGTGGAACCGCGGACGGGATCCGCAGATCGCCTCGTTCCGGGAGCTGGACTGGAAGACCGCGCTCGTGATCGGATGCTTCCAGGCGCTCGCGCTGATCCCGGGCACCAGCCGCTCCGGTTCCACGATCCTCGGCGCGATGGTCCTCGGCGTCTCGCGCGGCGTGGCGGCGGAGTATTCGTTCTTCCTGTCGATCCCGGTCATGGCCGGGGCCAGCCTGCTGAAGATCGTCAAGTTCATCGCGGCCGGCACCGCGCTGACGGGCACCGAGATCGCGGCCCTCGTGATCGGGACCCTGACCGCGTTCGCGGTATCGGTCTTCGCGATCCGCTTCCTGGTCAGCTACGTGCGCAAGCATGATTTCAAGGCGTTCGGCATCTACCGCATCGTCCTCGGCGTGATCGTGATCCTGTATTTCGCGCTCGTGAAGTGACGGGCATGCATCGGGGAGGAGCCTTCGGGCTCCTCCCCGGTTTTTTATGGTTTCTTAATTGAATTTCAGGAACGTCTGTGGTAGGATTCGACACAGATCATAAAATAGGAAAGTATGCGCCGCCGTCATGTTTGTGCGAAGCGGCGCGGGAGGAGACCGATTGCTTCCGAAGTTTAGTGTAAAGCGTCCCTATACCGTGCTGGTCGGCGTCGTGATGGTGATCGTGCTCGGCATCGTGTCCCTGCGGAGCATGACCGCGGACCTGCTGCCCAGCATGAATCTGAATTACGCGATCGTGATGACGTCCTACCCGGGGGCTGCGCCGGAGACCGTCGAGACCGCGGTGACCAAGCCGGTCGAATCGGCCATGGCCACGATCTCCAACATCCAGAACGTGCGGTCCGTCTCGAGCGACAACTATTCGGTGGTGATCCTCGAGTTCACGGAGACCGCGGACATGAACGCCGCGACCGTGGACATGCGCGAGAGCCTGGACCAGCTGACCGGGTATTTCCCCGAGGGCGTCGGCAGCCCGCTGATCATGAAGCTGAACCCGGATATGCTGCCGGTCATGATGGCCGCGGTGGATGCGGACGGGCTGTCCCGCGCGGAGCTGACGCGCCTCGCGGCGGATGAGATCGTGCCGGAATTTGAACGGATCGAGGGCGTCGCAAGCGTCTCGAGCACCGGCGACGTGATCGAGACCGTGCAGGTGATCCTGCGCGAGGACAAGATCGCGGAGAAGAATGAAGAGATCGTCGCGGCTCTGGAAAAGAAGTTCGCGGACGCCCAGAAGGAACTGGACGAGGCGAAGGAGAAGCTCGACGACGGCGAAAAGGAACTGAACGAGCAGAAGAGCAGCGCGGCCGGCCGGATGTCGCAGGGACTGTCCCAGATCATGAGCGGCAAGACGCAGCTGATCAAGGGCGAGCAGGACATCAAGACCAAACTGTCGGAGCTGCAGGCCGCGAAGGCCCAGCTCGAGACCGGCGGGGCGGAGCTGGAGGCCGGCAAGGCGGAACTGGCGCAGCGCAAGGCGCAGTGGGAACAGATCCGTCCCCTGCTCGACGGGCTCGCGCAGGTGCTCGCTTCGGCGGAGGCGGACGGGGAGACCCTGCAGCCGTACGCCGAGGCGTTCGAGCGCTTTCTGGAGACCCTGACGCCCGAACAGCAGGCCGCGGTGCGCGGACTGGTCGGACAGATCGAGATCAGCCCCGATTCGCTTGCGCAGCTGATCGCGCAGACCGACGCGCAGATCGCGGACGGGGAGGAGCAGATCGCGAAAGGCGAAGCGGAGCTTGCGGCCGGCCGGGAACAGGTGGAGACCGGCATCGCGGCGCTCGAGCAGACGCTCGCCCATCTGGAGAGCCAGGAGAGCACGCTGGATCAGGCGCTCGCGGCCCTGAACCAGGGACAGGTCCTCGCGTCCATCGAGATGGGGAGCGCGGCCGCGCAGCTCGCGAGCGCGCGGGCCCAGATGGAGCAGGCGCAGGCACAGCTGGACCAGGGGAAAGACACCGCGTATGAACAGTCGGACCTGACCACGATCCTGACCACGGACCTGGTCAAACAGCTCCTGACCGCGCAGAACTTCGCGATGCCGGCCGGCAGCGTGACCGAGGACGGCGAGACCTATCTGGTCCGCGTCGGCGACCGGGTGGCGGGCTTCGAGGAACTGCCCGCGCTCCCGCTGATCAACCTGCATCTGGACGATGTGGCGCCGGTCACGCTCGGGGACGTTGCGGATGTGGTCCTGACGGACAACGCCGAGGAGACCTACGCGGTCATCAACGGCAACCCCGGCATCATCCTGACCATGGAAAAACAGACCGGCTATTCGACCGGTGACGTCTCGGACCGCATCAACGCCCGGTTCGCGGACGTGGAAAAGAAATTTGAAGGCGTGCACATGACGGCGCTGATGGACCAGGGCGTCTACATCGACCTCGTCGTGAACTCGGTCGTCAAGAACATCCTGTACGGCGGCCTGCTCGCGATCCTGATCCTGCTCGTCTTCCTGCGCAACTTCCGGCCTACGGTGATCATCGCCTGCTCGATCCCGCTGTCCGTCGTGACCGCGATCTCGCTGATGTATTTCAGCCATATCACGCTGAACGTGATCTCGCTCGGCGGCCTCGCGCTCGGAATCGGCATGCTCGTGGACAACTCGATCGTCGTGATCGAGAACATCTACCGCATGCGCGGCGAGGGCCTGTCGGCGCGGGCGGCCGCGGTGGCCGGCGCGCGGGAGGTGTCGGGCGCGATCGTCGCGTCCACACTGACGACCGTCGTCGTGTTCCTGCCGATCGTCTTCATCCGGGGCATCACGAAGCAGCTCTTTGTAGACATGGGCCTGACGATCGCGTATTCGCTGATGGCGAGCCTGTTGATCGCGCTGACGCTCGTGCCGGCCATGGCCTCGGGCCTGCTGAAGGGCAAGGCGCCGTCGGAATCGGCCCTTTCGAAGCGCGTGCAGGATGTGTACGGAAGGATCCTGGGCTGGTCGCTGCGGTGGAAGGGGCTCGTGCTCGCGCTCGTGGTGGCCGCGCTCGGCCTGTCGGCCTGGGCGTCGATCTCGCGCGGCACCGCGTTCCTGCCCGAGATGCAGAGCACGCAGGCCAGCGTGACGCTCTCGATGCCGGAGGGCACGGAGTTCTCGGAGCTCAAGGAGATGTCCGGACAGGTCATCGAACGGCTCGGACAGATCCCGGACGTGCAGACGATCGGCGCGATGAGCGGGGGCGGCGGCACGATGTCGATGCTCGGCGGGGGCGGCCTCGGCGGCGGTTCCCGGAGCGGCGCGGGCAGCATCTCGATGTACCTGATCCTGTCTGAAGACCGGACGCTCGACAACGCGCAGTTAAAGGAAGAGATCCTGCGGGTCACCGAAGACCTGCCGGTGGACCTGGCGGTCGATACCGCCACGATGGACATGTCCGCGCTGGGCGGCAGCGGCATCAGCATCCAGATCAAGGGACGCGATATCGAAAAGCTGCAGCAGATCGCGGCGGACCTGGCCGAGATCACGCGGGGCGTGGAAGGCACGACCGACGTGAGCGACGGGTCGGAGCGGGCGGACGGCCAGCTCAAGATCACGGTGGACAAAGAAAAGGCCGGAGAGTATAATCTGACCGTGGCGCAGGTGTTCGCGCAGGTCATGGCGGAACTCTCCCAGGAGACCACGGCCACGACCATCTCGACGGATATCCGGGATCTTTCGGTGATCCTGGTGGAAGGCGAGAAGCGCGAGACCACAAGAAAAGACGTCCGGGAGATGACGCTGACGGCCACCGGGGCGGACGGCGCCAAAGAAGAGGTCGCGCTCGCGGACGTCGCCTCGTTTACGGATGGGTATATCCAGTCGAGCATCCGCCGCGACGCGCAGTCCCGTTATATCAACGTGACGGCCGGCGTGGACAGCCGCCACAACATCGGCCTCGTGTCGAATGAACTGTCGGCCCGGATCGCGGAGTATGACATGCCGGAGGGCTATACGGCGGAGATGGCCGGCGAGGACCAGACCATAAGCGAGGCCATGTCCCAGCTGATGCTGATGCTCCTGCTGGCCGTGATCTTCGTGTATCTGGTCATGGTCGCGCAGTTCCAGTCGCTGCTCTCGCCGTTCATCGTGATGTTCACGATCCCGCTCGCGTTCACCGGCGGCTTTCTGGGCCTGTGGCTGACCGGCAGCCCGGTCAGCGTGATCGCGATGCTCGGCTTCGTGATGCTGACCGGCGTGATCGTCAACAACGGGATCGTGCTGGTGGACTACATCAACCAGCTGCGGCGCCAGGGCATGGAGAAAAAGGCGGCCATCATCGAGGCCGGCAAGACCCGCATGCGGCCGGTCTTCATGACCGCGCTGACCACGATCCTGGGCCTGTCCACGATGGCGCTGGGCCACGATATGGGCTCCGAGATGACCAAGCCGATGGCCGTGGTCGTGATCGGCGGGCTGATCTACGGCACGCTGCTCACGCTTCTCGTGGTGCCGTGCATGTATGACCTGCTGCGGCGCGAGAAGGACATGACGGAAGAGGATATCGAGGCGGAGATCGCCGGAAAGCTCGGGTCCGCGCAGCCGGAGACCGCACGGGAGTAACGGCGCCGCCGAAGACCGGCAGACCCTTGCGGGGCCGGTTCCTGGCGAAAGCCGGCAGACCGCGCAAGCGGACAGTCATAAAAGGAAACGGAGAATGAAAGTCACAGTCGTCATTCCGAATTATAACGGCGAGCAGTTCCTGCGGCCCTGCCTGGACGGCCTGCGCGCGCAGGAAGGGGCGGAGATGGAGGTCCTCGTGGTGGAGAACGCCTCCCAGGACCGGTCCCTCGAGATCCTCTCGGAGTATCCGGAGGTCCGCGTCCTCGCGATGGCGAAGAACCTGGGCTTCGCGGGCGGCGTCAACGCCGGGATCCGCGCGGCCCGCACGCCGTACGTGATCCTGCTCAACAACGACACGGTCCCGGAGCCGGGCTATGTGAAGGCCCTGACGGACGCGATCGAATCCGATCCGCGGATCTTTTCGGTCAGCGCGAAGATGGTCAGCATGGACCGCCCGGACGTCATGGACGACGCGGGCGATATGTACAGCCTGCCGGGCTGGGCCTTCCAGCGCGGCGTGGGCCAGCCGGCCGCGCGGTACGGCGAGCCCTGCGAGGTCTTCACGGCCTGCGCGGGCGCGGCGATCTACCGCCGGAGCCTGCTGCAGAAGACGGGCCTGTTCGACGAGAACCACTTCGCGTACCTCGAGGACGTGGACGTGGGCTGGCGCGCGCGTCTGCTGGGTTATAAGAACGTATACTGCCCGCGGGCCGTTGTCCGGCACGTCGGGAGCGGCACGAGCGGCTCCAAATACAATGATTTCAAGGTGCGCCTGACCGCACGCAACAGCCTGTACGTGACCTGGAAGAACATGCCGCTGTGGCAGCGCGTGCTGAACGCGCCGGCCCTGCTGGCCGGCCATCTGGTCAAGCAGATCTTCTTTATCCGCCGCGGCTTCGGCCGCGCGTACGCGCAGGGCCTGTGGGAAGGCCTGCGCACGCGCAGCCGCCTGACCCGCGCCTATACAGCCAATACGCCGATCCTGCGCGTGCTGCGGATCGAGGGCTGGCTGATCCGTGGGACGGTCCTGTACGTGAGGGACCTGATCGCGCGGCGGACCGGCCGCAGCTGACCGGATGCGGACGGCCCGCCAGGGACCTTCCGCAGCGGACAGAAGTGACCGGATGCGGGACTTCAGGAAACTGTAAGAAAAGGGTAACGGAAAAATTCGTTGCCCTTTTTGGCATTTTGGGATAGAATAAACAGGATGTAAGCACGGAAGGAAGCAGGATATGATCCGGGACCGTCAGAATATGTTCAATCACATACAGGTCCTTCTGGATGCGGTGGTCACAGCGCTGTCGTATCTGCTTTCCTATGTCCTGATCTTCCATACGACGATCGTCAAGGGCTCGCCGGCCTACAGCTTCGAGTCGTACATGACGCCGCTCGTGGCCATCCTGCCGGCCTTCCTGGTCCTGTATTCGATCTTCAAGCTGTATGAGCCGCGCCGCGTGATGGGACGCCGTCTGGAGGGCTTCCGGATCTTTCAGGCCACCGCGACCGGCATCCTGCTCTTCACGATGGTCCTGTACCTCGGGAAGGACGCCCTCATACAGTTCTCGCGAAGCCTCGTCGCAGCCTTCGGCATCGTCAACGTGATCCTGATGTTTCTGGAACGCATGGCCGTGCGCTGGGTGCTGCGGTCCATGCGCCGGCGCGGCCTCAACCAGAAGCATGTGCTGCTGGTCGGCTACAGCCAGGCCGCCCTCGGCTACATCGACCGGGTCCGCGCGAACCCCGAATGGGGCTATCAGGTGCGCGGCATCCTGGATGACAACGTGGAGCGCGGCACCGAATACAAGGGCGTCAAGGTCATCGGCACCATCGCGAACCTCGATGTGATCCTGCCGTTCAACCGGCTGGACGAGATCGCGATCACGCTCGGACTGGCGGAATATGAGAAGCTCGGGGCCATCGTGGCCGCCTGCGAAAAGTCCGGCGTCCACACGAAGTTCATCCCGGATTACGGCAGCATCCTGCCCACGCGGCCGTACACCGAGGACCTCCAGGGCCTGCCCGTGGTCCACATTCGCAACGTCCCGCTGAATAACGGCTTCAACGCCTTTATCAAGCGGACCGTGGATATCGTCGGGTCGCTGTTTGCGATCATCCTGTTCTCGCCGGTCATGCTGTTCGCGGCCATCGCGATCAAGCTGACCTCGCCGGGACCCGTGATCTTTAAACAGGAGCGCGTCGGCCGCCACAACCGCACGTTCCAGATGTATAAATTCCGCTCGATGGAGGTCCAGCCTCCTGAGGAGGAAGAAAAAGAGTGGACCACGAAGAACGATCCGCGCGTGACGCCGATCGGCAAGTTCATCCGGAAGACCAGCATCGACGAGATGCCGCAGTTCTTCAACATCCTGAAGGGTGACATGAGCCTGATCGGGCCGCGGCCGGAGCGCCCGTACTTTGTGGAAAAATTCAAGGAGGAGATCCCGCGCTACATGGTCAAGCACCAGGTCCGTCCGGGCCTGACCGGCTGGGCGCAGGTGAACGGATACCGGGGAGACACGTCGATTCGCAAGCGGATCGAACTGGACCTGTACTATATCGAGAACTGGACCTTCGGCTTTGACATGAAGATCCTGTTCTTGACGGTCTTCCGCGGGTTCGTGAACAAGAACGCGTATTGATGATGAGAAAGTATAACCGAAACCACTTCGAAGACCGTGACCGCCGCGGCGGCCGCACAGACCGTTATGACGACCGTTACGCGGACCGCTATGATGACCGGTACGATGACCGGTACGGAAAGCACTATGACAGCCGTTATGCGGACGACTATGACAGCGAGTACGACGATTACGACGATTACGACGACTGGGATGACTTTGACGGCCCCGGAGAGACCGCGCGCGGCGGATATGAAGGCAGCCGCGGCGGATATGACGCGGACCGCTTCGACGATACCGACCGTTTCCTGACCGCGGACATGTATGACTCGTTCGAGGACTATGACCGGGACGTCGTGCGGCGCCGCCGCAAGCGGGAAGAGAGCCGGGCAGAAAAGGAGCAGGACCGCAAGCCGGCGCGCAAGCGCAGCCGCAAGCGCCGTTTCGTGATCCTCGCGCTCGAGATCCTGCTGCTGCTCGTGATCGGAGCCGGCGTCTTCGTAGTCTCGAAGTGGCATAAGATCGACAAGAACCCGATCGACGCCCTCGTGAACGAGGACATCGATGAAGATACGCTGGCCGCGATGTCGGGCTACACCACGTTCGCGCTGTTCGGCGTGGACGCGCGGGACATCAAGCATACGGACAAGGGCGTCCACGGCGACGTCGTGATGATCTGCAGCATCAACAACGAGACCGGCGGGATCCGGCTGGCGTCCATCTACCGCGACACGCTGGTCACGCAGAATACGGACAACGACCTCGGCAAGCTCACGACCACGTATTTCCGCGGCGGCGCGGAGAACGCGGTCAACATGCTGAACCGCAACTTCGACCTGACGATCGAGGATTACATCACCGGCAACTGGCGCGCGGTCGCAACGGCCATCAACGATCTGGGCGGCGTGGACGTAGAGATCACGGACGAGATGCTCAGCTACAAGAACCAGATCAACGGCTACATCTCCGAGACCGTGAACAGCACCGGCATGCAGACCACGCAGATCACGCACACGGGACTGCAGCATGTGGACGGCATCCAGGCCGTGGCGTACTGCCGCATCCGGTATAAATCCGGAGACGATGTGGGCCGTACGCGCCGCCAGCGCGAGGTCCTCAAGCAGATGTTCGAACTGGCCAAAAAGGCCGATGTGCTGACGCTGAACAAGATCCTTGACGACTGCCTGCCGATGATCCAGACCAGCCTGACCGAGAAGGAGATCCTGCAGCTCGTCAAGCTCCTGCCCAAGCTCCATATGGAGGAGGACGGATCGGAAGCCTTCCCGAAGGAGAAGGAGCGCCGGAGCCTGACGTATCACAAGGGCGCCGTGCAGGTCCCGGCCCCGCTGATCACGGTGACCGAGCACCTTCACGAGTTCCTGTATCAGAGCCAGAGCTATACGCCGTCGCCGATGGTCAAGCGCATCAGCACCCTGCTGGACAGCGTGGAACCGGACTGAAGGAACGGACAGAAGACCGGAAGAACAGGCAAAAGAACAGAACAGAAGGACCGGCCGGGCGGCGCGCATGCGCCGTCCGGCTTTTTCACAAATTGGGAAGAAACTCGACACAGATTCATCACAAATCCGGCTTATACTGCACCTCGTAAGCAGGGAAAGGAGGTCCTGACCGTAATGGACGACAAGGAACTGAACGAATTCATGGAGAACGTGGATCCGGAAGAAACATATACAGAGGTGTCGGAGAACCTGTCAAAGACCGTGGAGGCTTCCGCCGAGAACGCGGCCCGGGAGGCATCGAAGGACCTGCGGGAGAACACGGAATCGCAGGCGCCCCGGCAGCCGGTCAGCTATACGTTCGAGCCGTGGGAGTCGATGGACTCGTCCAGCTACGCCGCGCACCGCGGCAGCACCGCGGGCCGGGAGACGCAGGCCTCGTCCGGACAGGGCGGATCCGACCGGACGGAGCACCGCTCCTATGACCCGATCCCGCCGGAACCGGCCAAAAAGCGCGGGGGCTTCTGGAAGAAAGCGCTCGGCGTCGTGCTGGCCGGCCTGCTGCTCGGCGTGATCGCCTTCGGTACGTTCCGTCTGATGGATCATTTCACCGGCACGAAGCCGGCCGTACAGACCGAGGCCGAAGCGGCCGCACAGACCGAGGCCGCGGCCCCGACGGAGGCCGCCGCCGCGACCGAGGCGGAGACCGTCGCGCAGATCCCGACGCAATCGTCCGCGTCCGCGCAGATGCTGGACGTCTCAGGCGTCGTGGACGCGGCCATGCCGACCGTCGTCGCGATCACCAATGAACTCGAAGTCACGGGCACGGATATGTGGGGCCGGACCGTCCGGCAGGCGTCCGAGGGCTCCGGTTCGGGCGTGATCATCGACCAGACGGCCACGGAGCTGCTGATCGTGACCAACGCGCACGTGGTGCAGATCACGGGGTCGGAGAGCTCCTATTACGATATCAGTTCGGTGGGCCTGAAGGTCACGTTCTGTGACGGACAGGAAGTCGAAGCGTACCTCAAGGGCAGCGATTCGGACGCGGACCTGGCCGTCATGGCCGTCAGCCTGAAGGACATCCCCGAAGAGACGCTGAAGAACATCGCGGTCTCGAAGATCGGCAGCTCGGATGATCTGCGCGTCGGCAACGGCGTGATCGCGATCGGCAACGCGCTGGGCTTTGGCCAGTCCGTGACGGTCGGCTATGTGAGCGCACTGAACCGTGACGTCACCATCGACGGCGTAACGCGCACGCTCCTGCAGACCGACGCGGCCATCAACCCCGGCAACAGCGGCGGCGCCCTGCTGAACGTAAACGGCGAGCTCGTCGGCATCAACTCCGCGAAATACAGCGAAGAGAGCGTCGAGGGCATGGGCTACGCGATCCCGATCTCGCAGGCGCTCGGCATCATCGATAACCTGAAGACGATGGAGACCAAGGTCATCGTTCCCGAAGCGGAGCGCGGCTACCTCGGGATCCGCGGCGCCACCGTGGACAGCAACGTGGTGCAGGCCTACGGCGTGCCGGCCGGCATCTATGTCAGCGAGGTCATGAGCGAGGCTCCGGCCGCGCAGAGCGAGCTGAAGGCGCGTGATATCATCACGGCCGTGGACGGCACGAAGCTCAGCAACATGTCCGACCTGCAGAGCCTGCTGCGCTACTACCGGAGCGGCCAGACCGTGAAGGTCACGGTGCAGCGCCAGTCGGAAGAGGGCTTCCGGGAAATGACGTTCGATGTGGAACTGGCTTCCCGCGACGTGCTCGAACGCAGCAGCAGCCAGAACTGAGAAGACTTCCCGGCCGGCCCGCGGCAGCCGGAGCGAAACGGATGCCGGACCGGCCCGATATCAAAGCAGTGAACAGAAAAAGACGGATGCTTCGGAAGAAGCACCCGTCTTTTTGCGTATCGCGCAAAGACCGTTCAGGCCCGGTCCGCGGACCCGGCACGGACGGGGCAGACGTTTCGAACAGCGGTGAAGCCGGGAAAGCGATCTTTCGGCCCTTTGCGCGGCCGGGCCGATGTGGTATAATCGGGTCGATGACAGGCCGGCAGACCTGCCTTGCCGCGGATGCGGCGGCATGGCCGGGAAGGGCCGCGGCCGGAGGAGATCCGGCCGGAGGATCTCCCGGCCGATACATTTTGACAGAAGGGAACGGAAGCACGGACCATGGCGGCCAAACGCGAGCTTACGGCGGACAATCTCATACGGATCTCGGTGCGTGAGCTCGTCGAGTTCATCCTGCGCAGCGGCGATATCGACACACGCCGCGGCACGCGCGAAAAGGACGCCATGCTCGAGGGCAGCCGGATCCACCGGAAGATCCAGCGCGGCCATGGCCCTTCGTACCGGGCCGAGGTCACGCTGCGGCGCGCGTTCCCGCTGATCTGCGGCACCCTCCTGCTGGAGGGCCGCGCGGACGGGATCTTCTCGGAGGACGGCCGCGTCTGGGTGGATGAGATCAAGGGCGTCTACCGGGACGTCGATTCACTGAAGGCCCCGGTCCCGGTCCACGAGGCGCAGGCCAAATGCTACGCGGCCATTCTTGCGATGGAAGAGGGCCTCTCCTCGGTCGGCGTGCAGATGACGTACGCGAGTCTGGAGACCGAAGCGGTGAAGCGGTTCCGTACCGAGTATACCGCGGAGGAGATCACCGCGTGGCTGGCCGGCGTGCTCTCGGAATTCGAAAAATGGGCCATCTATGAGATCGAGCACCGCCGGGCGCGGCGCGCGGGCCTGCAGGCGCTGACGTTTCCGTACGAATACCGGCCCGGCCAGAAGGAACTGGCCGTCAGCGTCTACCGGACGGTCCGGGACGGGGGACGCCTCTTCATCCAGGCGCCGACCGGAATCGGCAAGACGCTCGCGGCCGTGTTCCCGGCCCTCAAGGCCATGGGCGAGGGCCTGGGCGACAAACTGTTCTACCTGACGGCCAAGACGATCACGCGCGCCGTGGCGGAGGAGGCGTTTTCCCTGCTCAAATCCGCGGGCCTGTCGCTGACACAGATCACGCTGACCGCGCGGGAGAAGATGTGCCCGCTCGAGGAGCGCCGCTGCGACCCCGATCACTGCCCGTACGCCAAAGGCCACTTTGACCGTGTGAACGAGGCGGTCTACACGCTCCTGCAGGAGAAGGACACCTTTGACCGGGCCACGCTCCTTGCGTACGCGCAGCGCTTTTCGGTCTGCCCGTTCGAGTTCTCGCTCGACGTTTCGAGCTGGACCGACGCGGTGGTCTGCGACTACAATTACGCGTTCGATCCGACTGCGCGCCTGCGCCGGTATTTCGGCGACGGCGTCAGCGGCGATTACATCTTTCTGATCGACGAGGCGCACAACCTCGTGGACCGCGGCCGCGACATGTTCTCGGCCCAGCTGGTCAAGGAGCACGTACTGGCCGGCAAGCGCGCGCTGAAGGAGAAGCGCCCGGCGCTGGCCCGCCGGCTGGACGGTCTGAACCGCCTGCTGCTCGCGCGCAAGCGCGAATGCGGCGAGGGCGGCTGCGTCTTCGAGAGCGCGGACGACATCGGCCTGTCCGTGCTGCGCGTGCTCGGCGAGTTCGACAAGTATCTCGAGGATGAAAAGAAGCCGCTGGACGATGAGGTCCAGGAGCTCTATTTCGAGCTGCGCGGCTTTTCCCAGACGTTCGAGCGCCTGGACACCGATTACCGGATCTACGGGGATCACACGCCGGACGGGGACTTTTTCCTGCGGCTGTATAACATCGTGCCGGCGCGGCTTTTGCTCGAGCAGCTCGACAAGGGCCGTGCGGCCGTGTTCTTCTCCGCGACCCTGCTTCCGGTCAATTATTACAAAGAACTGCTCGTGGGCGATCCGGAGACCCCGGCCGTCTACGCGGATTCCCCGTTCCCGCGGGAGAACCGCTTCCTCGGGATCGTCCGGGACGTCTCGAGCCGGTATAAGCGCCGCGGGCCGGAGGAGTTTGCCCGGATCTGGGCGTGCGTGCGCGACGCCGCGCTGGCCCGCAGCGGCCACTATATGGTCTATTTCCCGTCCTACGCGTTCCTGGAGGGCGTGCTGGACGAGGCGGCAGAGGATCCGCTGACGGAGCTGCTGGAGCCGGAGGATCTTGCGGAGCCGGAGGGGCTTCCGGGACCGCAGGAGCGGCCGGCCCTGCCGGGCGGAGCAGCCGCGCCGGACGCAGCCGCGGGTGCGGAGCTTCGGTCCGGAACCGGCGCGCCCGGAAAGCTGCAGATCCTCTGCCAGCGCCGGTCGATGCCGGAGCGCCTGCAGGAGGCCTTCCTGCGCGCGTTCTCCGATCCCTTGCCGGGACGAACCCGGATCGGCTTCTGCGTGATCGGCGGGAGCTTTTCGGAAGGCATCGACCTGACCGACGATTCGCTGATCGGGTCGCTCGTGGTGGGCCCGGGACTGCCCCAGATCTGCCTCGAGCGCGAGATCCTGCGCAGCTATTTCGATCTGCAGGAAAAGGACGGCTTCTCCTACGCCTACGTCTATCCGGGCATGAACAAGGTCCAGCAGGCCGCGGGCCGCGTGATCCGCACGGACACGGACCGGGGCGTGATCCTGCTGATGGACGAGCGTTTTGTATACGGACAGTACAGGAAGCTGTTTCCGCGCGAGTGGGCCGATGCGGTGACGCTCACGTCCGGACGCGTCGGCACAGCACTGGAAACGTTCTGGGAGGACCGGACAGAGGTCTGAGGACGGCCGTGCGCGGAAAAAGTCCTTTGGTTCCCTCCGGATGAGCGAAGGGAGAGATCAAAAGAGAAGAGAGGCTGCGGCCTCCCTTTTCTTTTGTGGATACCGCACGCCGGGGGGACCGTGCGGCGGTGCGTTCTCTCGGATTTTCGGTGGACAAAAGCCCTCTCTTCAGAGTATAATACAATAGTTAACTATGCACTTTTGCCACACAGGAGGAGAGCACATGAGCGTACGCCGCGTCTATGTCGAAAAGAAGCCGGATTTCGCGGTCCGGGCACGGGAACTTTCGGAGGAGATCGTCGGGTATCTGGGGATACGGGATGTTTCGAAGGTGCGTGTGCTGATCCGCTACGATGTGGAGAATCTGTCGGAGAAGACGTATCAGAAAGCGCTGCGGACCATTTTTTCGGAGCCGCCGGTGGATCTGGTCTATGAGACGGATTTTCCCCGGGAAGGAACGGATACGGTCTTCTCCGTGGAATACCTGCCCGGCCAGTTTGATCAGCGCGCGGACTCCGCGGTGCAGTGCGTGGAGCTGATCGCCGAGGGCGAGGAGCCGGTCATCAAAACGGCTGTGACCTACTGCCTGAGCGGACAGCTTTCGCCGGAGCAGGTCAAGGCCGTGCAGGGCCACTGCATCAACCCGGTGGATTCGCGCCTGGCCTCCGAGGAGATCCCTGAGACGCTGGTCACGCAGTTTGCGGATCCCGCGGACGTTGCGGTCTTCGAGCATTTCCGGGACATGGACGACGCGTCGTTCAAAGCCCTGTATGACTCGCTCGGGCTGGCCATGACCTACCGTGATTTCGAGCATATCCGCCGGTACTTCCGCGAGGAAGAGCACCGCGATCCGTCTGCCACGGAGATCCGCGTGCTGGACACCTACTGGTCGGACCACTGCCGCCACACCACGTTTCTGACGGAACTGAAGGACGTGGCCTTCGGCGAGGGAGATTATAAAAAGGCCATCACCGAGAGCTACGAGCGCTACATCGCCGGCCGGCATGAGGTCTTCGGGGAGCGGAAGGACCATTTCGTCTGCCTGATGGACCTGGCCCTGCTCGGCATGCGCCAGCTGAAGAAGGAAGGCCTCCTGAAGGATCAGGAGGAGACCGATGAGATCAACGCCTGCAGCATCGTGGTGCCGGTCGAGATCGACGGAAAGACCGAAGAGTGGCTGGTCAACTTTAAAAACGAAACGCACAACCATCCGACCGAGATCGAGCCGTTCGGCGGCGCGGCCACCTGTCTGGGCGGCGCGATCCGCGACCCGCTGTCCGGACGCACCTATGTGTATCAGGCCATGCGCATCACCGGAGCGGCGGATCCGACCGTGCCCGTGGAAGCCACGCGGCGGGGCAAGCTCCCGCAGAAGC
>CACXFD010000046.1 GCA_902766845.1 uncultured Lachnospiraceae bacterium
CGTGCCGCTGCAGACCGATCCCGGATTGCCCCGGGATAAAAAGCGCCTCCGGACCGCGGCCGGTCCGGAGGCGTTTCATCACGTTCTGCACTTTTTCGGTGAGTTTCCTCAGTCCTGCTTCTCAAGACTTCTTTCCATCGCGTTTTGCAAACTCTTCATAAAGGCTTCATCCGGAATCAGGGCGATTCCGTTTTCATCACTGAGCACGATCAACCGCGTGCCTCCCGTCAGCCCGAACCGGTCGCGGACGCCTTTCGGAATGACGATCTGGCCCCGGTCGCCCACCGCGACAGAGCCCCAGATGTTCTTCCCCCGGGGCGCGGGCGGAATGGCCCCGATCCCCTCTACCGGTTCGCTGCGGACGAGGCTGTCGATGGTCGTTCCATAGACCTCTGCCAGCAGGCTGCATTTTTCGATATCCGGGACCGTCGCGCCCGTTTCCCATTTCGCATACGCCTGCCGCGAGATCCCGATCTTTTCGGCGATCGCTTCCTGTGAGAGACCGTGGATGTTCCGAAGCATGACCAGATTGTCTTTCAGCATCGACTGCTCCTCCTTACAGATCTATCCTTTCAAAATCCTCACACGCCTTCCGGCAGGAGGCTGCGGTCAGCAGCAGAAACACGATCATGCCGGCCGCCGCCGCGCTCAGCTGCACCGCCGGGTGATCCATGCCGAAAGCGTTCAGCATCTCCAGCCCGGGCACATGATGCAGCGTCTCCGCGATACCGATGGTCAGGAACGCTGCGATGATAAAGCCGACGAACGGACGTCCGAGCCGATAGCCCGTTTTAAAGAAGCCGCCCACGAAGATCCGGTTGAACAGGCCAAAGATCACACAGGCCGACCCCAGGGCAAACCCGTTGGCGTTCATCAGCGCATTGCCGCGATAGACGGCCGCCTCGGAAAAGACAGTCATCCGAAGCAGGACGGAAACGGCCATCAGAAGGAACGCGCAGGCCTCGATCAGACAGACGAATCGGTATTTTCCTCTCACCACGTCCGCCTTCGCGACCGGCAGCAGCGCGGAAAACACGAGATCGTTTGCCTCCCGGGCGTTCTGAAAGCTCTGGAACAGCCCCAGCGACACAAAGAAGGCGCTGCAGAGGATCGGATAGCCGGGCACAAGGAACAGCAGTCCGAACGGGATAAACAGATAGGAAAGCACCGAAGCGCTCAGGAACAGTTCCTTGCGAAGCAGGTCACGCATATGCCGTCCCTCCTTCCAGCCGGAGCATCGTGTCTTCGAGCGTTTCCCCGTCCCGGGAATACCGGCGGATAAAGTCCTCCTTCGGTGCGGCCGCGGCAATCTTTCCTCGGGAAATGTAGAGGATATCGTCCGCGCACTTCTCGAGATCCGAAATGATATGCGTCGAGAACAGCACGGTCACGCCGGTGCTTTTCAGGGCCGTAAAGATCTCCAGGATCTCCTGTCGGGAGAACGGGTCCAGCCCGCTGGTCGGCTCGTCCAGGATCAGGACCTCCGACCTGTGGGAAAGCGCAAGCAGGAGGCTCAGTTTGACCTTCATCCCCTCCGACAGCTCAAGCGGCGTTTTCCCCTCATCGATCGAGAACCGATCCAGATACCGGTGGTACGCCGCGTCGTCCCAGGTCTTATAAAAGCGCTTCACGATGCGGACGATGTCCCGGATCTTCTTTCGCGGATACCAGCTGACGGTCCCGGCCTGGTATCCAATCCGCTGCTTGACCTCGGTCTCGTGACCCGCGAGCGGCCGCCCGAAGAAGCGGATCTCGCCGCAGTCCGGATGGACCAGGTTCAGCATGGACCGGATCGTAGTCGTTTTCCCGGCGCCGTTCCGCCCGATAAAGCCGGTGATCCTTCCGCTTTCCAGGCCAAAGGAAACATCCTTCAGTTCAAAAGCCGGGTATCTCTTCCCGAGCCCGCATACTTCCACGATCATCCCGAATCCTCCCCGAACAGGAATCCTGCGATCATTGTAATGTACGGATGTGCGGGCGTCTACCAACTGCAGATAACGGAATCATCCAATTTTTGTCAAGTGCGGTTGCGTGCAGACATGGATTCCGGCTCGATGCGTTTCCATTGGAAAGCCGGGCGACCGCCCCGATCGGATGACACCGCCGAAACGATCCGCATCGAAACGGGTGTCAGTACCTTCTGCTTCCGGACTGCCTTTCATCCGTAACATCGTAAAGATCCAGCTTGTGCTCCACCGAGAACAGGCTGCGGTAATGATAGTATAAGTCTCTTATTCGATAAAGCCTGTTTCCTTCACGGTCTCCATATCGTTCAGCCAGTTCCTCAAATGCCGGAAAAGCGGCATAATAGTCCTCATCCAGCTTCTCGATCTCTTCTACCACCGACAGGGCGTCTCTCTTCTCATAGCTGTCGATGTTATCTGCCCGTAAAGAAAGGATGATCATTCTGCTTGAATCCCGGACAGGATCCGGAGAACTGCGCCATTCCGCTTCGGTCTTATATATCCTTCGATTCAGCAATTCCCGTGTTTCGGGAGACAATGCGGAAAGGTCGCGCTGTGTTAAGCGAATCCCATCGATCGATCGTCCTCGGCCCTCCCCGTGCGGAATGAACAGCGTGATCCTGTCACTCCCCGCATCCTGCAGGATCCTCACCAGTTCGTCTGTCTCCCGTATGTTTTCTTTTGTAACGGGAATGCCTGTGCAAAAGGATATGCCGCTCGCACGGGCCGCGGCCATCATCCGGAGCAGCAGATCGAAATCTCCTCTTCTTCCCGCAAAACGGTCATGGTACTCTCTCA
>CACXFD010000047.1 GCA_902766845.1 uncultured Lachnospiraceae bacterium
AGCCCTCGCGCCCGAGGTCCTCTTTCTGAATGCCCTCTTTCTGCAGTTCCTGGATGATGCGGACCTCCGTGGAGATGGAGGCGTGATCGGTGCCGGGCTGCCACAGCGTGTTAAAGCCCTGCATCCGTCTGAAACGGATGAGGATATCCTGCATGGTTTCATCCAGCGCATGTCCCATGTGCAGCTGCCCGGTAACGTTGGGCGGCGGCATCACGATCGTGAACGGCTTCTTGTCCGGATTCACCTTGGCGTGAAAGTATCCGCCCTGCATCCATTTCTCATAGATGCGGCCCTCGATCTGCTGCGGATCATAGGTCTTTTCCAGCTGTTTCATGTCTTTTCTCCTTTGTCTGCGCGGGCCGGCTCCGTCCGGTCCCGGTCCGGCGCCCGCGGCGCCGGCGATGTGTCTGCGCGGGAGCAAAAAACGCGCCCCCGCCTTTCGGCAAGGGCGCGATATGCGCGGTACCACCTTGATTTATCACTCGAGCGTCCGGTAACGGGGACTTCCGGGGGAGCTTATCCGGCGCCGGTCCTCCCGCAGCCCTGCGGCCCTGCGGCCCGGCCATCCGACGGCCTTGCGGCCCGGCAGGCGTCCCTGCAGCGCAGGAAGAGAACGGCTCTTCTTCAGCTCTCCGGCTCACGGGCGACCTTCCGCACGGTCCTGTCCGGCGCCTCTCAGCCTGCGGGCGCCTTCTCTGGGGGACCTCTTCCGCACGTACTCCTCCCGGTCTGTGCCTTTACGAATCCTCATCTTATCGGAAAGAACGGCCGATGTCAACCCCTTTCTGCCCGGTCCGCCGCGCCGCACAGGCGTCCTGCCCCGGGCCGTCCGCACGAGGGCCGGCGCGGCAGAACCCACGTAGGCCGACCCATCTCCGTTCCATAACCTCCGGTGTTTGCCTGCGGTCGTGCCATATCCTGTGGATATCATGAATTGCCAAATATGCATGCCTGTCCCGGCCGTTTTCCTTGCCCGGTCCCGCAAACTGTGCTATAGTAGTATTAATTATACGCCAACTTTTTGGATTCCTGTTTTTTGACCGGCCTGGTCTCCGCGGCCTGCCGGCGTTTTCCAAAGGAGGCCTTATGTCCGATACGCGGCCGACGTTCCTGCGCCGGCGTCTCATTCCCCTTGAGACCGTAAAGCTTGCGGATGACATCATCCTCTACCGGGATGAGGACATCATCGTGACGAAGTGGCGTGCCCTGCACCCTAAGCCCTCGCTGTGCCGCGGCCTGTCCTGCTATTTCTTAAAGGAAGGCTACAAGGTCAGCAAGTTTTACCGCACCGAAGACGTGTTTCGGCACTGGTACTGCGACATCATCGACACGGCCTATGATCCGGACACGGACACCTACACGTTCACCGACCTGCTGGCGGACGTCATCGTCCGGCCGGACGGGTTCGTTAAGGTCGTGGATCTGGATGAACTGACTGAGGCGTTCGAGGCCTCGCTGATCACGCGCGGGCAGCTCCTGCTGGCGCTCAAGCATCTGGACAAGCTCCTGAAGATCATTTACGACGGCAAGTTTTCGACCCTGACCCGGGAGATCGAATCGCGCGAGCCGGACTGCTGACGCCGCCGGCCCTGTTTTTTCACAGCAGGCTCTTTCCGGCCTGTTTTAGGCAATCGGGGCCTATCGTCTGTTGCTTTTATGCCTTCCGGTCCGTATAATCTGTTACTGAGGACTGACCACAACACGGAGGTGACATCATGTCTCTCGAAGCATTAGATACCATCCAGCTCGCGGAGGAGGAAGCGCGCCAGATCCGTCTGAACGCACAGGCCGATGTCCGCAAGGCTCTGCAGGATGCCGCCGCACAGGCGGAGCAGATCCGGAAGGACGCGGCCGCGCAGGCCGAGGAGACCGTCGCGGGCATGATCCGCGCGGCGGAAGCGGACGCGGAGAAAGAGATCGCGGTCCTCACCGAGCAGACGCAGGACAAGGTCCGCCGCATGGAAGGCACCGCGCGGGAGCGCATGCCGCAGGTCATCGATACCCTGGTGGAAAGGATCGTGAACGGCTGATATGTCGATCGTAAAAATGAAAAAGATCCGCGTGATCTGCATACGGGACCAGCGTGACGCGCTGATGAAGCGGCTCATGCACCTGGGCTGCGTCCAGGTGGAGCAGCCCGCGCAGGGGAGCGAGCTGGACGA
Organism: uncultured Lachnospiraceae bacterium; assembly: GCA_902766845.1. Lineage (GTDB taxonomy): Bacteria > Bacillota > Clostridia > Lachnospirales > Lachnospiraceae > RUG11204. The sequence goes on from CACXFD010000047.1 coordinate 2,163, forward strand.
GGATGAACGCCTGTCCGCCGAGCACACCGGCCTGTCGCGCCTGCGCACGCGCCAGCTCCAGCTCGAGAACGCGCTGGCCGTCCTGGACCAGCACGCGCCGCAGAAAAAGGCCTTCCTCTCCTCCCGTCCGGAGGTGAAGGAAAGCGATTTCCTGGATACGGAGCGTCTCGTGGAGGGGCTCACGCTCGCGCGCGAGATCGTGGACTGGGAAAGCGAATACCGCCGTCTGGCCGCGGAAGAGAGCCGCGTGCGCACGGATATGGACGCGCTGCGTCCGTGGGAAACACTGGATGAACCGCTCTCCGGCATCGAGACCCGCACCTGTGCGGGCGCCCTCGTATCGGCCGTGATCCAGATCGAACCGGCCGCTGTCCAGGCCGCCGCGGAGGGCGTCACCGAAGCGGTCGAGATCGTCCCGGTCTCGCAGGACGCGCTGCAGCGCAGCTTCGTGGTCCTGGCCGCAAAAGAGGACCTGACGCCGGTGCTGGACGCGCTGCGCGTGATCGGCTGCACGCAGGTGACGTTCCCGGGCGTGACCGGAACGGCCCGCGAGAACCTTGCCCGCAAGGAAAAGGAACTGGCCGCCATGGGCGCGCGCCGGCAGGAGCTTCTGGAGCTCATCAAGGCACAGGCGCCCCGCACCGGAGACCTGCAGCTGACCTATGACCGCGTATCGTCGGAGCTGTTCCGGCTGCAGTCCACCGAGGCGCTGAGCAAGACGTCCAACGTCGTGCTGCTGCAGGGCTGGTGCCCCGCGGACAAGCAGGACCTGCTGACGAAGGAGCTCTCCGCGTTCGACTGCGCCTTCGACTTTTCGGACCCGGAGCCCGAGGAATACCCGGACGTGCCGGTGGAGCTCAAGAACGGCCCGCTGATCCGGCCCATGAACATGGTCACGGACATGTACGCGCTGCCGGCTTATGACGGCGTGGATCCCAACCCGCTGATGTGGCCGTTCTTCATCCTGTTCTACGGCATGATGATGGCGGACATGGGCTACGGCCTCGTGATGATCCTGCTGTCGGTCCTCGTCATGAAGAAGCGCAAGCCGCGCGGCGAGACCGAGCGCTACCTGTTCCCGCTGATGGGCATCTGCGGCGTGACCACGTTCCTGTTCGGCGCCGTCACCGGAAGCTTTTTCGGGGACATGCCGCTCCAGCTGGCCCGCATGATCGATCCGAACACCTCGTTCACGGGCCTGCCGGCCCTGTTCAGCCCGCTGAATGACGCGCTGATGGTCCTGATCGGATCGCTCGCGCTCGGTGTCGTGCAGATCTTCACCGGCATGGGCATCAGCGTATATAATAAGGTCCGCCGCGGCGACGTCCCCGGCGCCCTGTTCGAAGAGATCGCCTGGTACGCCATCCTGATCGGCACGGTGCTGATGATCCTGAAGATCACCCCGCTGCTCCTGATCGCGGGCGCGGCCCTCGTCGTGTTCGGCGCGTTCTATACCGCCGCCAAAGACGGCAAAAAAGGCTTCGGCCTCGTGCTCGGCGGCCTCAAGGGCATCTTCGGATCCCTGTATAACAATGTGACCGGATATTTCAGCGATATCCTCTCCTATTCCCGCCTGATGGCCCTGATGCTGGCCGGCGCGGTCATCGCGCAGGTGTTCAACACG
>CACXFD010000048.1 GCA_902766845.1 uncultured Lachnospiraceae bacterium
AGCTGGTCGGCCGCGGCCTCGCGCATAACATCAAGTCCGCCAAGAAGATGGTGGAGCGCCTGCAGCCCGAGGTCTGGGACGTGCTCGAGGAGGTCATCACCGAACATCCGGTCATGCTGAACCGCGCCCCTACTCTGCACCGTCTGGGCATCCAGGCCTTCGAGCCCATCCTCGTGGAAGGCAAGGCCGTCAAGCTGCATCCGCTCGTGTGTACCGCATTCAACGCGGACTTCGACGGCGACCAGATGGCCGTCCACCTGCCCCTGTCCGTGGAGGCGCAGGCCGAGTGCCGCTTCATGCTGCTCTCGCCCAACAACCTGCTGAAGCCTTCGGACGGCGGCCCCGTGGCCGTGCCGTCGCAGGATATGGTCCTCGGCATCTACTACCTGACCCAGCAGCGCGAAGGCGAAAAGGGTGAAGGCAAGGCCTTCAAGAGCCTGAACGAAGCCATCCTCGCGTACGAGAACGGCGTCATCACGCTGCATTCGAAGATCAAGGTGCGCGTGAAGCGCGTCGATGAGGACGGAACGGTCCACGAGCGCGTGATCGAGTCCAACCTCGGCCGCTTCCTGTTCAACGAGATCATCCCGCAGGATCTGGGCTATGTGGACCGCACGGATCCCGCGAACGATCTGGCCCTCGAGATCGACTTCCTCGTCAAGAGAAAGCAGCTCAAGGGCATCCTTGAGAAGGTCATCAACGTGCATGGCGCGACCGCGACCGCGAAGGTCCTCGATGACATCAAGGCCATGGGCTACAAGTATTCGACCCGCGCGGCCATGACCGTGTCGGTCTCGGATATGATCGTTCCCGCGAGCAAGAAGGAACTGATCCGCCAGGCCCAGGAAAAGGTGGACGAGATCGCGAAGAACTACCGCCGCGGTCTGTCGACCGAAGAGGGCCGCTACAAGGAAGTGGTCCATGTCTGGGAAGAGACCGATGCCCGTCTGGCCAAAGACCTGATGGCCGGCCTGGACCAGTACAACAACATCTACATGATGTCGGACTCCGGCGCCCGTGGTTCGGAAGAGCAGATCAAGCAGCTGGCCGGCATGCGCGGCCTGATGCGCGATACCACCGGCCGTACCATCGAACTGCCGATCAAGTCCAACTTCCGTGAGGGCCTGGACGTTCTGGAATACTTCATCTCCGCGCACGGCGCCCGCAAGGGCCTGTCGGATACGGCTCTGCGTACGGCTGACTCGGGTTACCTGACCCGCCGTCTGGTCGATGTGTCGCAGGAGCTGATCATCTGCGAGACCGACTGCTGCGAAGGCGGAGAGATCCCGTACATGGAGGTCGGCGCCTTCATGGACGGCGACGAGACCATCGAGAGCCTCGAGAGCCGTCTGCAGGGCCGCTACCTCGCGGAAGACATCGTGGATCCGGATACCGGAGAAGTCGTGCTCGGCGCCAACCACATGTGCACGCCGCGCCGTCTGCCCCGCGTCATGAACGCCCTCGGACGGGCGGGCAAGAAGACCGTGAAGATCCGCACCGCACTGACCTGCAAGTCCCATCAGGGCATCTGCGCGAAGTGCTACGGCGCCAACATGGCGTCCGGCGCACCGGTCCAGGTCGGTGAAGCCGTCGGCATCATCGCGGCCCAGTCCATTGGTGAGCCCGGCACCCAGCTGACCATGCGTACGTTCCATACCGGCGGCGTGGCCAGCGGCTCGGATATCACCCGAGGCCTGCCCCGCGTGGAAGAGCTGTTCGAGGCCCGCAAGCCCAAGGGCCTGGCGATCATCGCCGAGTTCGGCGGAGACGTCACGATCCGCGACACCAAGAAGAAGCGCGAGATCATCGTGACCGATCCGGAGGACGGCAACACCAAGACCTACCTGATCCCGTACGGCTCCAGCATCCAGGAGGACCTCCTGGAGGGCCGCAAGACCGCGGTCCAGGCCGGTGACAAGCTGACCGAAGGCTCCATCAACCCGCACGACCTGCTCCGCATCCGGGGCGTCAAGGCCGTCCAGGACTATATGATCAAGGAAGTGCAGCAGGTCTACCGCCTGCAGGGCGTTGACATCAACGACAAGCACATCGAGATCATCGTCCGGCAGATGATGCGCAAGGTCTTCATCGAGGAGAGCGGTGACAGCTCCGTGCTGCCGGGCTCTTCGATGGACGTGCTCGACTTCGACGAGATGAACGAGAAGCTCGCGGCGGAGGGCAAGGAGCCCGCGCAGGGCCATCAGGTCATGCTCGGCATCACGAAGGCCGCGCTGGCTACGGACAGCTTCCTGTCCGCCGCCTCCTTCCAGGAGACCACCAAGGTCCTGACCGAGGCCGCGATCAACGGCCGCCGGGACAAGCTGATCGGCCTGAAGGAGAACGTGATCATCGGCAAGCTGATCCCGGCCGGCACCGGTATGAAGCGCTATCACGACGTGAAGCTGAATACCGACGCGATGCTCGAGATCCCGAGCGCGGAAGAGCTGACCGAACAGCAGGAAGCGGCGGAAGCGCAGGATGCAAAGGTCGCGGAAGGCGGGGAGGCCCTGATCGACCCGGCCGCGCTGGCGGAGACCGAGGCTGAAGAGGCTGCCGCGGAAGCGGAAGAATCGGAAGCATTCGAAGAGGATGCCCTTGAGGAAGCGGACGTGACCGCGGAAGCGGAAGAGCCGGCCGCGGAAGCGGAAGCGGCTGCGGAGCCTGCTGCAGTCGAAGAACCGGCTGCGGAAGAGGCCGCCGAAGAGCCGGTCAAGCCGAAGAAGACGGCCGCCCGGAAGACCGCTGCGAAGAAGACCGTGAAGAAGGCCGCGGAGGAGGCAGCGCCGGAAGAAGCTGCCGAAGCGCCGGCTGAGCCGGAAGCGGCGGCCGCGGACGCGGCGGAAGAGCCCGCGAAGGCCAAGAAAGCCCCCGCGAAAAAGACCGCTTCCCGCAAGACTTCGAAGAAGGCCGCCGAGGCGGAAGAAGAACCGGCCGAATAAGCCGGAAAATGACGTTTTTGCAGAGGAATTGCTTGACAAACCGCAGTTCCTCTGCGTATAATAGACGGGCGCGCAAAAACGGTGCGCCCGTTTTTGATGCCGCAAAATCTAACAGGAGGTGAAAATATGCCTACATTCAACCAGTTGGTGAGAAAGGGAAGAAAGTCGCTGGAAAAGAAGGCGACGGCACCTGCTCTGCTGAGAGGCTACAACTCTCTGAAGAAGAAGGCCACGAGCGAGAACGCGCCCCAGAAGCGCGGCGTCTGCACCGCCGTCAAGACCACGACCCCGAAAAAGCCTAACTCGGCTCTTCGTAAGATCGCCCGTGTGCGCCTTTCGAACGGCATCGAGGTCACGAGCTATATCCCCGGCGAAGGTCACAACCTTCAGGAGCATAGCGTGGTCCTGATCCGCGGCGGCCGTGTCAAGGATCTTCCCGGTACCAGATACCACATCATCCGTGGTACGCTGGACACCGCCGGCGTGGCGAACCGCAAGCAGGCTCGCTCCAAGTACGGCGCGAAGAGACCCAAGGTCAAGAAGTAAGGGCCTCGCATCACAAGGAACTGTGTGTCGGAATGCAGCATATTTTTGAAACCCGATAGATCGGGGATGTCAAAAGCGGCACCCGCGCACGCCACATGTGCAGCCGCGGATCTTTCGCGGCAGGCAGTGAGTACCTGTGAATTATTATCTTAATAAGGAGGGAAGGAACGTGCCTAGAAAAGGACATACCCCGAAAAGAGACGTACTGGCGGACCCTATCTATGACAACAAGGTCGTTACCAAGCTGATCAACAACATCATGCTGGACGGCAAGAAGGGCGTCGCTCAGAAGATCGTGTACGGTGCGTTTGAGCAGGTCGAAGAAAAGGCCGGCAAACCCGCACTCGAAGTTTTCGAGTCTGCCATGAACAACATCATGCCGCAGCTCGAAGTCAAGGCCAAGCGTGTCGGCGGCGCCACCTACCAAGTGCCCATCGAAGTCAAGCCGGACCGCCGTCAGGCGCTGGCTCTGCGCTGGCTGACCATGTTCTCCCGCAAGCGCGGTGAGAAGACCATGCAGGACCGTCTTGCAAACGAGATCCTGGACGCTGCCAACAACACCGGCGCGTCGGTCAAGAGAAAAGAAGACATGCACAAGATGGCAGAGGCGAACAAGGCGTTCGCGCATTATCGTTTCTAATTCTGCCCGCCATTCGATCGTAAGGAGGAGACCCGTTGGCTGAAAGAGAATACCCGTTGGAGCGGACCCGCAACATCGGCATCATGGCCCATATCGATGCCGGCAAGACCACTCTGACAGAGAGAATTCTTTACTACACCGGTGTGAATTACAAGATCGGTGAGACCTACGAAGGAACCGCCACCATGGACTGGATGGA
>CACXFD010000049.1 GCA_902766845.1 uncultured Lachnospiraceae bacterium
AACCGGGCAACGGGTTTCATATCCATATGTCGCTGGAATCGGGGAACGATTCGGAAAGGCTGTCCCGGATGATCGCCGGGCTCCTGGCGAATATCCGCAGCATGACAGCCTTCCTGAATCCGACCGAGGGTTCCTATCGAAGGCTCGGAAACTGTCATGCTCCGTCCCGGATCTCCTGGTCCTGCGGCAACCGGTCACAGCTTATTCGCATACCGGCTGCGGCAGCGGGACATCAGCGCGCGGAGCTCCGTTCCGCTGACCCCTGCGCGAACCCGTATCTGGCGTTTGCGCTGATGATCTACGCAGGGCTGTCCGGCATACGGGAAAAGCTTTCTCTGCCGGAACCGGAAGACGCAGAAAGGCGGGGATCGGACGCCCTGCAGCATTCCGCCCGGGATCTCTCCGGCCGGGAAGATCTGCCGAAGACCTATGAACAGGCCTGCAGGGCGGCGCAGGAAAGCGAATTCATCCGTGCGCATATTCCTTCGGAACTGCTGTCGGCGTATTGCGGAAGCGGCACCTGATTCAGCTGCATTCGGAGGAAGAACAGATGGATCTGAAGGAGAGGTCGTACAGCGTCCTTGTTGTGTCAGCTTCGGAAAAACTGAACGCGGCCCTGGCCTCCATCCTGACGGAAGCGTGCTGCGATCCGGTCCGGACCGTACACAGCGTGAGCGCTGCCAAAAGAGCCTGGAGCGAAAGAGGGTTCGATCTTGTGATCATTAACTCACCGCTTCCGGACGATGGCGGCATTCGGTTCGCGATCGACATTGCGGGGAGCGGAGAGACCGCTCCGCTGCTGATCGTATCGCAGGAAACGAAGGATGAGATCCTGGACCGGGCCGTAGAACATGGAGTGTTCCTGCTCGCAAAACCCGTCACGCGGCCGCTGGTGTATCTGGCACTGGAATGGCTTATGGCCATGCGGGAACGTCTGCGAAAGCTGGAAAAGAGATCGCTCTCGGTCGAAGAGAAGATAGAGGAGATCCGTTTGGTCAATCGGGCCAAATGGCTGCTGATCTCGGAATGCGGTATGGATGAGCCGCAGGCACACAGGTATGTGGAAAAAGAAGCGATGGACCGATGCGTGACGAAGCGGCAGGTCGCAGAGGAGATCATACGGAAATACAGCTGAAAATACATGACAGGCCCGACCGGCCTGTGATGTATTTTTTTTGGCCGGCGGTCCGCAGGGGACGAGTCGTTTTGCGGTTGCCGCCGTAAGGCGGCCATGGTATAATCGTAGCGGGTACTTTCACCCTTATCGGAATACGGAGGCAAGTGATGACAGCGCAGAGGGACCCGCACCGCCTGACAGATATGGACTGTTATCTGTTCGGAAACGGAACACATTATGAGATCTATGAAAAGCTGGGCGCCCATACGGCCGTCGAAGACGGCCGGGAGGGCGTGTATTTTGCGGTCTGGGCGCCGCACGCGAAGGCCGTCGGGGTCGTCGGTGACTTCAACGGCTGGGACGCGTCGGCCTGCCGGATGGAGCCGGTCCCGTCTTCAGGCGGGCTCTGGGAGCTCTTCGTGCCCGGCATCGGCGTCGGTACCGTGTATAAGTTCGCGGTCACCGGACAAAGCGGCGTGACCGTCTTCAAGGCAGACCCGTTCGCCAACCAGGCCGAGGTGCGGCCCAAGTCGGCCTCGGTGGTGGCGGATATCACAGGCTTTGACTGGCAGGACGGAGACTGGATGAAGAAGCGCGCCCGCAAGGATCCGGTCCGGGAGCCGATGGCGATCTACGAGGTCCATCTGGGCTCCTGGATGCGCCATCCGGACGGCCGGATGTATACGTACCGGGAAGCCGCGGACCGGCTGACGGATTACGTTCATGAGATGGGCTACACGCACGTGGAACTGATGGGCATCGCCGAGCATCCGTTCGACGGCTCCTGGGGCTATCAGGTGACCGGCTACTATGCGCCCACGTCGCGCTACGGCACGCCGCGGGATTTCATGTATTTCGTGGACCATCTGCACCGGAACGGGATCGGTGTGATCCTGGACTGGGTGCCGGCGCATTTCCCGCGGGACGAGCATGGCCTGGCCCGCTTTGACGGACAGCCGCTGTTTGAATACGAAGATCCGCGCAAAGGCGAGCATCCCGACTGGGGCACGCTGGTCTTTGACTACGGCCGGAACGAGGTCAGCAACTTCCTGATCGCGAACGCGATGTTCTGGGTAGAGCGGTTCCATGTGGACGGCCTGCGCGTGGACGCGGTCGCGAGCATGCTGTATCTGGACTACGGCCGCAGGGACGGGGAGTGGGTCCCGAATCAGTACGGCGGGAAAGAGAATCTGGAGGCCGTGCAGCTGTTCCGCCATCTGAACAGCATGATGAAGCAGCGAAATCCGGGCGTCATGACCATCGCCGAAGAATCGACGGCCTGGCCCGGCGTCACGCATGATCCCGAAGACGGAGGTCTGGGCTTTACGTTCAAATGGAACATGGGCTGGATGCATGACTTCCTCGAATACATGAAGCAGGATCCGCTGTTCCGCAAATACCATCACAATCAGATGACGTTCGGCATGACCTATGCCCGCAGCGAGAACTTCATCCTGGTCCTTTCGCATGACGAGGTGGTCCACCTGAAGTGCTCGATGCTCGGAAAGATGCCGGGCCTCGGCGTGGACAAATATAAGAACCTGAAGGTCGGCTATACGTTCTTCATGGGCCATCCCGGGAAAAAACTGCTGTTCATGGGTCAGGATTTCGGTCAGCCGACGGAGTGGAGCGAAGACCGCGAGATCAGCTGGCCCGTGCTCGAGGAACCGTTCCATCAGGATCTGGCCAGCTATTTCCGCGGCCTGCTGCACATCTACCGTCAGTTCCCGGCCATGTGGTCGGAGGACCAGGACGAGTTTGGCTTCGAGTGGATCAACTGTGACGATGCGGACCGCAGCATCTTCAGCTTCATGCGGCGCGGCGGCGGGAAGGACGGCCTTGTCTTCGTCTGCAACTTTACGCCGGTCGCGCGCCCGGACTACCGGGTGGGCGTGCCCAAGAAGGGGCGTTATACCCTGGTCCTGAACACGGAGGAAGGCCTGATCCATGAGCGGAAGGGCCACATCTATACGGCGGCACACCGGGAGTGCGACGGACGGGAATGGTCCATCGGGTATCCGCTGCCGGCCTACGGCGCAGCCGTCTTCCGGTATCATGCGGAGTGAGCCGCGGAACAGGGCGCGGCACGCCGCGGGAGAAGAAAATCGATGAATCCGACAGTGCTGATCTATGACCCGGGCGGGGACCTTACCGGAAAAGCCCGCCCCGTCTTCCTGAAAGCCCGCGTGCGCATGCGCGCGGTCCGTCCGGAGGACGCGGACCGTACGGCAGGCGAACTGGCGTCCGGCAAAACGGATGCGGGGACGGAAAAAGGGACAATATTGTCCGATTCGAAAGGGACCGAAGCGTTTTCGCGGGAGCCCTTTGACGAGCCGGTCCTCGTCTTCTGCTATCTGACGAAGAGCCTGTTTGATCAGATCCTGCGGGATCTCAGGAAGGCCGGCGCCGGGCCGGAAGTCATCAAGGCGGTCCTGACCCCGACCAATGCATCCTGGCCGTTTGGCGCGCTGTGCCGTGAGCTGGCGCGCGAGCGGGATCAGATGCGCCGGCCGCAGGCCTGAGATCCTGAGAGCCTGAGACGGCGGGCCGGCGCGTTTGCCGGCGCGTCTCCGGCGTGCGTTTCCGGCGCGTTTGCCGGCGCGTTTTTGGTGTGTTTCCGACACATCTCCGGCGCGTCTCCGGCGCATTGTCGGATCATCTTCAAGGAGACCGGAGGGCTGTGAAAATCGGAGCGAAGACCAGCTGAAAAAAGAGAAAGATATCAGGAAAACAGCCTGCGGGAGGCGGACAGAATCGTCCGCCTCCCGCTTTTTGCGTCCCGCGCGGCAGGCCGATCACGGGTTGACAATGGGCTATTTTTGCGTCATACTTTTCGCATCAGGATCGTTCGATCCGTTCAGGCCCGTTTCGGGCAAACATCCCCGTATACACTTCAGACCCATCCGGCCGGCAGATCGGCGGACAGCGGATCAACAGATAGCTGATCAGCGGACGGCCGATCGAAAGGAAACCCGTCGACGGATAACAGATAACAGAAAGAAGATCAAAGGAAAGCAGGAAGTATCTATGCGAGAGATCACGGTCGGAATCGTGGATTCCCGCCGGGAGTATGCCGAAAGGCTGGCCGCTTACCTGTCGCTGGAAGCGGATGCCGGCCTGTATATCCGCTGCTTTACAGAGCCCGGGACGGCCCGGAAGGCGTTGGAAGCGGAGCCGGCTGATGTGCTCCTGATCGGGGAAGACGTTTATGAAGAAAGCGACGCCGGGCTGGCCGGCATGGTCTTCCTCCTGACACAGACGGAGGGACCGGGTCCGGCCGGAGAGGCGGAACGGACGACGGGCGGAGACCGGGCAGGGGACACAGGCACAGGCCCCGCCGGGGGCCCGGACACGGACCTGAATATTAGCAGCGGTCCGCAGCCGGTCCGGTGGTGCCGGTTCCGGCCTGCCGGGCAGCTGGCCCGCGCGATCCGGCTGAAAGCCGGAGAGAAGGAGGAGAAGGCCGGCCGGACGCGCTGCCTCGTGGTCACAGGCGCGGCGGGCCGGTGCGGGAAGACCGCGTTTTCCGCGGCGGTCGCGCAGGAGATGAGCCGGGCCGGCCGGGTGCTTTTATGGACGCTGGATCCGGTTTCCGGATGGACGCTGTTTTCCGGGGACAGCCGGGAACGGGCCGCCTCTCTCTATTTTCTGTATCGCCGGGATGAACTGACGCCGGAGGCGGTCCGCGAATCGGTCCGCGTCACGGCCGGGCCGGACGTGCTTCCGCAGGCGCAGAGCCTGCCGGCCTGGCGGGACCTGTACCGGGACGATGTCCTTCTTTTCCTGAAAGAGATCGGCCGCGTCGGAGGATACGCGTGGGTCGTGCTGGATGCCGGCCGGGAGGCCCTGACCCGGCCGGAAGCGTTCCTGCCGGCGGAGGAGATCGTGCTGGTCAGCCCGGCCGCGCCCGAGATCGGCATCCGGCAGCGGGAACTGAAGGATCGTCTGGAGCGGGCCGGCCGGGAAGCGGCCGCGGGAAAAAGGCATATCCGCGAGATCACGGTACCTGTCTTTGAAGCTGTGCGGAGAGGAGAAGAGGTCCTGGAGGATCTGGCGGCTTCTCCGATGGGGAGGGCGGCCTCGCAGCTGGCCGCGAAGCTGCTGTGACGGCCGCCGAAAGGCTGCGGAGGCAGCTGTCGGAGATGCTGAGCCGGGAACCGTCGCTGACAGATGATCAGCTCCGGCGCCGTATCAGCGATCTGCTGCTGCGGGAAGAGGCATATCTTCCGGTGGATGAGAAGCTGCGGCTGGCGCGCCGGCTCTTTGCGTCCTTCCGCGGGCTGGATATCCTGCAGGACCTGATGGAGGATGAGGAAGTCACCGAGATCCTCGTCAACGGGCCGGACCGGATCTTTGCGGAGCGGAACGGACAGATCGAGGAGACCGGACTGCGTTTCGAAGACGAAGAGCGGCTCCTGGAGGTGATCCGGCAGGTCATCGCGCCGGTCAACAAGACAGCCAACCGGCTGCGTCCGATCGCGGAAGCCCGCCTGCCGGACGGGTCGCGGGTCCATGTCATGCTCCCGCCGGCGTCGATCGACGGCCCGTGCATGACGATCCGCAAGTTCGGGCGGGAGCCGCTGCGGATGGAGGATCTGCTCCGTCTCGGATCGCTGACGGAAGAGGCCGCCGCGTATCTTAAGACCGCGGTCCGGTCGCGCCGGGCCATTTTCATCTCGGGCGGGACGGGATCCGGCAAGACGACGTTCCTGAACGTGTTGTCCGCGTTCATAGCTCCGGAAGAACGCGTGATCACGATCGAGGATTCGGCGGAACTGCATCTGCAGGGACTGCCGGACCTTGTGAGGCTGGAGGCGAGGATCGCGGACGCCTCCGGCGAGAACGAGATCTCGATCCGGGATCTGCTGAAAGCGTCGCTGCGCATGCGCCCGGACCGGATCATCGTCGGTGAAGTCCGCTCGGGAGAATGTCTGGATATGCTTCAGGCCATGAATACCGGGCATGAAGGGTCGCTTTCGACCGGCCACGCAAACAGCAACCGGGACATGCTGGCCCGGCTGGAGACCATGGCCCTGATGGGAGGAGACCTGCCGCTGGCGGCTATCCGAAGCCAGATCGCGTCGGCGCTCCAGCTGATGGTCCACCTGACAAGGACGCCGGACGGAAAGCGGCGCGTAGCCGCGATCGACGCGGTCGCCGGAAAGAAGGGAGAAGAGATATGTCTGAAGCCGGTCTTTTTCACAGACGCAAAGGGAGAGCTCGTACGGGCGGATCCCGGAGCGTCCCGTCAGGAAGAGGCATAGCAGGGGAGGGAAGAGAGGGCGTGGGAAAAGGACTGCTCTGTCTGATCGGGGCGGCGTTCCTGAGCCGGACCTTCTATGCTTCCTGGTGGGGCATGTTCCTGTTCGTGCCCGCGGCATTCCTTGTATGGAAGCGGTGGGAGAAAGGCGGGCAGGATTCCCGCGTGCGCAGTGACCGGGAAGAGTTTCATGAACTGCTGGAAGGCTTTCTTACGGCGCTGGAGGCCGGGCTGGGACCGGAGAACGCACTGAGCCAGGCGGCTGCGTCGCGGCGCCGGCTGATCGGCACAGAAGCGTCCGGGACGGTCCTGGCGCTGTGGGAGGAGGCCTGCCGCAGATGCGGACAGGGCCGGCCGTTTGCGGAGGCGTTCACGGACCTGACGCGCCGTCTCTCGTTTCCGGAAGGCGCGCGGCTGGCGCAGGCGCTGGCCATCATCGAGGAACAGGGCGGCCGCCGCCGCGAGATCCTGCGGGACTATCTGCGGGAAGAGAAGGAAGCGGAGAGACTGCGGCAGCAGCAGCGCGCCATGCTGTCGGGGAAACGGATGGAGGCTATGATCATGAAAGCCGTGCCGATCGTGCTGCTCTGGTTTCTGCGTCTGGGCGCCGGGGACTTTCTGGCGCCGCTCTATGAAGGCGTCGCCGGCCGGCTGTTCATGACCGGCTGCCTGGCGCTTTTCGGAGGTGGGATCTTATGGGAAAACAGCGTGTTTTCGGCGCTTTGCTGAAGAGGAAGAAGGCGGAATACGAAGGCCGGGTAGAAGAAGACATGAAGCGCCTGCTGGTTCGGGAGGAAGCCCGTGAAGAGGCACGGTCGTTCCTGCGCCGGCAGTACCGGGGACTGCTGATCGGGGCCTTTTTCGGGAGCCTGCTGCTGATCGGCATCCTGTGGTCGGTCAGCCGCCGCGCCGGCCTTGCCCAGACCGGGCTCAGGCGGCCGGACAAGCCCTGGTACCATACGGATTATGCCGTCGACGTTGAGGAAGACGGGACGCTCTATCCGGTGCAGGTATCGGTCGCCGGACGGGAACTGACCGAAGAAGAGTATACGCAGCTGTTTGAGGAGGCGCGCGGGCTGTTTCTGGAACAGCTTCTGGGAGAGAATGCGGATGTGTCCCATATCGACCGGCCTCTGGACTTTTCGTCTACGGTGCGCGGGACAGAGGTCACCGCGTCGTACCGCCCGGAGGATTACCGGATCCTGCGCCCGGACGGCAGCATCGATCCGGACGGCCTGACCGTCCGGGACGGGGAAGCGGTCCGTCTGTATATGGAACTGTCCGCCGGGGAAGCGGTGCGGACGGAGACCGTCACGCTGATCGTCTTTCCGCCGTCTCAGACCCGGGAGGAGAGTCTGACGGAACTGTTTCGCGCCGCGGAAGCGGATTCGCGGGATCAGGCGTATATGGCGCTCCCGGACCGGCATGACGGGAAGACGCTGACGTATCCCGAGAAACGGTCGGCGGCTCCGGTCGCAGCGGCCCTGATCGGATTTGCGGCTCTTCCGGCCGTCCTGTGGACTGTGCCGCGGGACCGGCAGAAGGACCGGATGAAGGCGCGGGCAAGGGAGCTGGAGAAGCGATATCCGGAGCTGGTGCGCGGCTTTCTGATCTACCTGCGTGCGGGATTGACGCTGCGCAATGCGTGGTGCCTGCTGGCAGACCGTCTGGCCGCGGAGCAGGCCGCCTCGGGGGCCGAAACGGATTATGCGTCGCGGGAAGTCATCTTTGCGGCGGACCGGCTCCGGAGCGGATTGCCCGAGCGGTCGGTCTATGAGGATTTCGGGTGCCGCTGCGGCCATCCGGCTTATCTGCGGCTTTCCGGTCTCTGCCTTCAGGAAAGCGACGTCGGAGACCGACATCTGGCGGACCGTCTGGCGGAGGAAGAGCGCCGCGCGGTGGAAGAAGAAGGAAACCGGATCCGCAGCCTCGGGGAAGAGGCCGAAACACGTCTGATGGGCCCTATGATGCTCTACTTTTCCTCGGTCCTTGCCATGCTGGTCCTTCCGGTGTGGATGAATCTGAACGGGCTGTGAGACCCGGAAACACGAAGTCATACGAAGGATATGACTGCCTAACGAGAAAGGAGAACTACGATGGAATGGATCACGAACAGACTGCGCGCATTTCAGGTGCTGATCGCTGCGTTTTTTGCCGAGGAGGACGGATCAGCCGTTGTCGAAGGACTGCTGGTCCTGTGCGTTCTGATCGCGCTGGCGGTCATTTTCCGGACACAGCTGATCGCCATGGTGCAGCAGATCTTCCGGGGCATCCAGAATCAGACCGGCGTCTTTTACTGACGCACAGGCACGCGGCGCTGGTAACGCCGTTTCTGGCCCTGATCCTGACGGCCGTGATCAGCCTGGCACTCGTGACGGTCGAATCGGTGCGGGTCTCCGGGCTGCGTTTCCAGCTGGAACTGGCGGCGTCCTCCGCGGCCGACTCGGCCTTTGCCGAATACGATACCGGGCTCCAGAGCGCCTACGGGCTGCTGTTTTATCCGGAGGGAAAGCAGCAACTGGAGCGGACGGCGCAGTCCTATTCCCTGTACTATGCCGATCCGCGGTTTCAGACAGCCAAAGACGTCTCTCTGGGGAGTTTCTTCGGACTGGGACCGGTGGAGACCGTCTGCGAAGAAGCGGTGTTCGCGTCCGATGAAGGCGGACTGGTCTTTGAGCGGGAGGCCGTGCGAAGCCTCGGTCCCACGGCTGCGGAAAAACTGGCGGAGGAACTGCTTTCTCGGTGGGACCTGGTCGGAAGCGCGGGAGGCTTCCTTCGGAAGATCAAAGAGATTCAGCTCAAGACCGAGGATCTGCTGGGGCTGGAAAAGAAGTATCAGGCGGTGAAAAAGGCGTACCGGGAACTTCTGAAAGTAAAAGAAGAAGCACCGGAAGCGGCGTCACAGGCACAGAAGGTCCTGGAGGCCATTCGACGGTTTCGGCAGGAACGGACGGAGAAACAGCCGCTGCGCGAACAGATCGAAGCGCTGATCGAGGAAGGCAGGCAGGATCTGTCCGCGGCATACCGGACGGTGCTCGAAGACTGCCGGGAGCAGGTACGGGGCGTATTTGCCGAGGCACAGGAAGAGGCGCTCTCCCGGCTGGAAGAGGCAGTCGGCGGACTGCTCCGCCCGGATCCCGGACAGGAGCCGGAGAGCGGTCAGGACCCGGAGAACGGACAGGATCCCGGACAGGAAAGCGGGCCGGCCTCCGGAGAGGAAGACGGGCAGGAATCCGAGGCCCGGAAAGGAAAGCAGGAGCTCTGGCAGCAGATCACGCGGCTTGGCGAAGAACTGTTTCCGGCGGAGGCCGGTTCGACGGAGGAAGAACAGAAGGCGCGGGCGGGGAGGTCGTTTCTGGACCGCGTCCGGGAACTGCGCGAGAAGGGCATCCTGGCGTTCGTGACCGCGGGAGATGTGTCGGCGAGACAGATCTCGCGGGAAGACCTGCCGTCACGGACCATCCGAAAGGACGGAGACGGGACCGCAGCGGAAGATACGCTCTTCGTATTCTACCTGCTGGGCCGGATGCCCTGCTATGCGGACGGGACCGGGGCGTATGACCTGGAATATGTACTGGGACGGTCGGAAACGGACGCGGCTAACCTGCGGACGGCGGCAGAGGAACTGCTGGCTGTCCGGGAGGCACTCGACCTGGCCTATCTGTATTCGGATACCGCAAAACGGACCGAGGCGCGGCAGCTGGCGGCGCTGATCTGTGAAATGACCGGGCTGCCGGTCCTGACGCCGGCCGCGGAACTGCTGATCCTGGCCGGCTGGGCCTTCTGCGAGTCGGTCACCGACGTCCGGCGTCTGATGTCCGGAGAACGCGTCTGCTTCTGGAAGAGCCCGTCCACCTGGAAGACGTCGCTTCAGGGCCTGCTCCGGGAGACTGCCTTTTCGGGCTCCGGTTCGGATCCGGCCGGGATCTCTTACAAAGAATATCTTGCCGCCCTGCTGCTGCTCCGCGATCCGTTTGCCCGGCGCGTGCGCGCCATGGATGTGATCGAATGGAACATGGATGCAGCCGGCCGGCGCTTCCGCTTTTCTGACTGCATCTCACAGGCCGGACTGTCGTTTACCTGCCGGCCGCAGACTCTGTTTTTCCGGGCCGGAACCGGCCTGCACCTCTCTGCCGCGGTCTCCATGGACTATGCGGGAGACGGGAGCGTCTTTTCACTTCCGTGACGTGTCCGCGGTCACGGACCCATATCTCGACCGTGACGCGTTTGCGGCCACAGCTTCACATCTCGACGACGGAGGTCTGCAGGAATGTCCTCTCATCGGAAACTGCCCCATCGAAAAAAACATTTCGCTCTCCAGGCACAAAATCCCCTTACACATCACTCGAATCTAATTCATTTCATTCGATCTCATCTGTGGGGTAAGCCCGGTGAGAGGGCATTCCTGCCGGCCTCCGTGACGGTCGAGGCGTCACTGATCCTGCTTCCCTGCCTGCTGGTCTTTTTCTGGGTGATGAGCCTGTTTGAAATGATCGGGTTCGATATGAGACTGCAGGCAGAGACGGAAAGGCTCTGCCGGCGCGCGGCGCTGTCACGGCTGGTGGAAGAACAGGCGGCACGGATCCTCCCGATCGAAGGAGAGGTGTACGCCATGATCGGCGAAGCGCTGTATACCGGGATCAGCGGATATGCGCTGGAACGGTCGGTGTCGGAAGCGGTCCGGGAGACGGAGGGCGTGTTCTGCCATGTGACCGGTGTCCGGGTCGACATCGCCTCTCTTTACCGGGAACCGGAAACGGTCGATCTGCAGGTCTGCTATACCGTCTCGCTTCCGCTGTTCCCGGATCAGACCAGGCTGGTCCGCTCCCGGCGGCGCGTCTGGTCCGGGAACGATCCGCCCGGACCGGCTGCGGAAGAGGACCGGATCGTATTTGTGACGGTGAGCGGTTCGGTCTATCATGTGAGCCGGGAGTGCCGGCATCTGACCATCCGGCTGCGGGAGGTCTCCGCAGCGGAGCTTCCCGCCTGCCGGAACCTGGCCGGCGCAAAATACTATGCCTGCGAGATCTGCCGGCCGGCATCGTCTGCCGGCCCGTATTATCTGACGACTGACGGAGTCCGGTATCACAGCCGAACGACCTGTCCCGCGCTGAAGCGCACGATACGGGAAGTGTTCTTGTCGGAGGTCAAAGACCGGCTGAGGCCCTGCAAGACTTGCGGCCCGTAAACCGGGCCGGGGCGGCGCAAAGACGCGGAGACCGTGAGCAAAAGCCGGGCAGAATCCCGAAAGCAGGTAAAGACAGAGCGCGGGGCCCGGGTGAAAGACAGAAAAGAGAGCAAGACAGAAAACCGGCAGGAAACAGAAGAGAGCGCAAGACAGGAAGCAGGGCAGAGACCGGAAAAAGGGAACCGGCAGGAACGAAAAAGATCGGAACAGAGGGGAGATAAGAATGGAACGAGCAATGGAAGCGGCCGGCTGGATCGCCGGCGCGGCCGGCCTGACGGCCGGGAGTCTGATCGATCTGAAGGAACACTCGATCCCGCTCTTTCTTCCGGTGCTGACGGGACTGGCCGGTCTGTTCGCGGCCGCGGCAGGACTGCTCGGACCGATACTTGCCGCAGTGAACAGCGCGGACGGAGTCCGGGCGGCTGAAAATGCCGCAGGGATCGCTGCCGGTGCGGGACAGAATGTGTGGACAAGGCTGCTGTTCGGACTCCTGCCGGGCCTTTTGATGGGATGTGCCGCGAGGGCGTCGCGGCGCGGGATCGGGAGCGGGGACGCCGCCATGATCGCGGCGCTGGGACTGTGTCTGCCGCCGGCCGTTCGGTGGACCGGCCTGATGGGCGCGCTGCGGTGGGAGGGAATGACCGGGATGATCCTGTACGCCGCGAAGCGCCGTCCGCTTACGAAAGGCATGCCGTTTCTGCCCTTTCTTTGGATCGGTACGGCGCTGGCAGGCCTTGTGCAGGTCATCGCCCGGGACTGACGGATACGGGACACACGAAGCCGCACGGCCTGCAGGGCCGTACCGGCCAAAGGAAACGATATGAAGAGAAACGATTTGAAACGGACCGCGTCCAAACGACCGCTGCGGGCCAGTGTGACAGCAGAGAGCGCGATCGTGATCTCGCTGCTGGTCCTGCTGCTTTTCGGAGCCGTCACAGTCCTGCTGTGGGAGAGGGACCGCGTCTGTCTTCAGTCTGAAGTGCTGAGCGGGAGCCTTTCACATACGGTGGAGGCGGCTCACACAAAGCCGCTGCTCGGCGGCCGGTTCCGGCTCGAAAAAGACCGGGGCCGGTGGACAGGCCAATGGGATCCGCCGTACACGTTTCTGCCGTCCGTTCGCTTTCAGCGAGCGGACGAGGATTCGGCGCCTGCGGAGAGCGTCTGCGTGCGGTGGCTGTCGATCGCGCCGCAGCTGATGGAGAAGCTGGCAGAAGCACCGGATCGTGAAACGCCGGAGAAGGATGGAACACAGGGAGTGAAAGATCGGCGTATGGATGAAAGATCGCCGGAGCATACGGAGGATGCGGCAGATGTCGGAAGATAAAAAAGAAAAAACCGCTGCGGGGAGACCGGCCCGGCTTCGGGGGAGACGGACGGAAGAACTGGGACGCGTGTATCTGGCGATCGGTCTGGACGGAGCGGAAACGGAGAAGCCGGACAGTGCGGAAGGCCGCGCGTTTGAAGAAGAAGTCCTGCGGCAGGCATGTCCGGCCGGCGTGATCGTTCCGCTTCGGCGGGAGCGGGACGGCGTGCGGGAATATGTATATGAGACGACCGGGCGTGAAACACTGGAGGACCGGCTGAAGCGGGAGCCGCCCGAAGCGGTCCGGCTGCGCCGATGGCTGGCGCAGATCGACCGGATCCTGCAGGAAGCCCGGGAACGACTGCTGGTCCCGGGCTCGTTTTATCTTTGTGCGGAGCGGATCTATCTTGGGGAGGACGATCTTCCGGAACTGATATGCCTTCCGGGAAGAAGGGGGGATCCGGCCGCTGAACTGGAAAGCCTCGCGGAAAAGCTGTCCGAGGCCGCCGCGGGGCAGGATCCGGAAACGGAGCGGCTGTGCGTGCGATTTCGGGATGCCGCGGGCGGAAAGAGGAGCCCGCATGAGATCCTGCAGTCGGTGCTTGCCGGACAAGCCGGGGAGACGGGGACCGGGGCAAAGGCCGCGGCCTGCGGGCGGACCGCGATACCCGGAGGACCTTTCGGGAACAGGGATATTCCTTCGGGACCGATCTGCACGGAAAGGGTATACACGGAAGGGTCAGAAGAATGGAATCCATCCGGGGCCCTGGTGCTGTCCGGAGCGGCGGCCGTCGAGACTCTGACGGATCGGAGCACGCGGGACGCACGGAGCATGCGGGACGCCCGGGACGGGCGGAGCACGCGGAGCCGGTGGAGCGGCGCGGATGAAAGAGCGGGAGAAAAGCAGTCTCTGCGCGAGCGCGCGGAAAAGGTAAAAGAGAAGCTGGCTGAACGGCTGCGGCCAGGAGAAAAGATGCGCCGGATCCTGACGACCGCAGTGGCCGCGGCGGCCACGCTGGCCGCCGCGGCGTTCCTGATCGCGTATTATCTGGGATGAGGAGGATGCGTTTTCGACGGGCGGATAATAAAAGCCGGGCGCCGCGTACGCGGCGCCCGGCCGGGTCATCATTTCATAAAACAGGCTGTATTCACGGGACGGCTGAGGATCAGTTGATCTTCAGCATCTTGCGGAGTAGGTCGCCGGCTTCCTTGAGGCTCTCTTCCTTCGGATAAGCCACCCAGCGCTTGCTGTTGGGACTCGTAGCCGTATAGTTCCAGCCGCCGTCCGCGTCCACGGAATAGGATTCCACGGACCAGCTGGCCATATCGTTCAGCTGCATCTGCACCAGCGAGGAGATCTCGTCCGCGCTCAGGCTGGTCCGGAACATCGTGGAGATGCTGGACAGGATCGAGGAATAGCTGCGCAGCAGCGTCTTGGCAGACGTGACCTTCTGGAGCACCGCGGTGAAGATGCGGATGTGGTTGCGGCCCCGGTCAAAGTCACCGTTGGGCAGCAGATACCGTTCACGGGCAAAGAGCAGCGCTTCCCGTCCGTTCAGATGGTTGTCTCCCTTCACGATATGCATGCCCTCGCGGTCATACGCGGTGTTGGAGTAGACCGTGATGCCTCCGATGGCGTCCACGACCGTGACGACGCCGGTGAAGTTGATCTGCGCGTAGTAGTCGATATGCAGGCCGTACAGGCGCTCGAGCACGGCGATGGAGTTTTCGATGCCGCCGTTTCCGCAGTGCGTGAGCTTATCGCGCTTGTAGTTGTGCTTCGGATCCGGCAGATAGGAATCGCGCGGCGTCGTGACCACCTGGATGGTCTTCGCCTTCGGATCGATGGCGAGGAGCAGGTTCACATCGTTGCGGGTCTTGGTCGGAAGCGAAGCCGTGCGGGTATCCGATCCGGCGATATACAGCAGGAACGGATCGGTGGTCACGTTCTTGGCTCCGAGGTTATCCAGCTTGACCGCCTCGGGCTCCGTGCCGGGTTCTTCTGCGGGATCCACGTCATCTCCCGGGATGTTGATCACGTCTTCGGGAGAAGGCGTTTCTTCATCCAGGTCTTCCATGGTGATCTCATAGAGCATGCGAAGATCGTCATATATATACAGGTAGGCGTCCTCGTCCGCGAGCAGATCCATATACGGCTGGTTCACGATCAGGGCGTCCACGTCTCCGCGCAGCACCATATCCGCCATTCCGTTCACGGATCCGCCGAGGGTCGTGCGCACGTCATGCCCGATCTCCTTTTTCATCTGATCCAGAGCAGACTGCGTGTTCTTGACATCGAATTCGGTCGGGATCGCGAAGGTATAATCCGCCGCGTCCTTCAGCGTCTGGGCCGGGTCATCCGTCCGGACATAGACGGCCAGCGTGACCAGCTGCTTGTCAACGTCGGTCACATCGTCGATCACGCCGTGGACCTGCCGGAGGGCCGAGGAGGCGTATACGGAACCGATGATCCCGAGCACGGCCAGGACGACGCCGGCGATGTTGAAGGCCCTGCGGCGCGTGCGGTGACGGCGCGTTCCGTGATAATACAGGAAAGCGCCGGTGACGCCCCACAGCAGAAGCAGCAGGACGACGGCTGCGGCCAGATACTTTGTCGGGAGGAGCCGCCGCCGGACCAGCAAAGCCACCAGATAAGCCTCCGCACCCAGCATCACGGCCCACAGGGCCGAAAAGACGGCCAGCCGTACTTTATAATTCTTCATACAGTTTGCTCCTTACATGCGAGAACCGCCGGGAAAGAGATCGGCGATGCGTCCCGGACGGCGAAAGATCCGGAGAGCGGTCCGGTCGAAGGCCGGAATCCTCCTCCATAATAGTAGAAATATACCACAGTTTCGATTTATCGACAATCCGTTTAATAAAAAAGAAAGGAAATCGTCGGAGTTGTGACGGCCGGACTGCGGCAGCGGCCTGAAAAACTGTTTGCAAGCCTTGAATCCCCCTGCTCCTCTATGCTATAATGACCGATAGCCCTGAAAAGAGAATGATCAGAGACAAGATCCGACAATCATGGAGCAGGAGGCAGTTTATGGAACTCGGAATGAAGGAAAAAGGCACCTATACCTATGACGCGGCGTCGCTCGGCGAAGTCATGCTGCGCCTCGATCCCGGCGAAGGCCGGATCCGCACCACCCGGAGCTTCCGTGTCTGGGAAGGCGGCGGAGAATACAACGTCGTGCGCGGTCTGCGCAAGTGCTTCGGCATGAAGACCGCGGTGATCACCGCGCTGGCGGATAACGAAGTCGGCCATCTGGTCGAGGACCTGATGATGCAGGGCGGCGTGGACACCTCGCTGGTCAAGTGGATGAAGACGGACGGCATCGGCCGCGTCTGCCGCAACGGCCTGAACTTTACCGAGAGAGGCTTCGGCATCCGCGGCGCCAAGGGCTGCTCGGACCGCGCGAACACGGCCATCTCCAAGGCCACGCCCGCGGATCTGGATCTGGATTATATCTTCGGTGAGCTCGGCGTGCGCTGGCTGCACACGGGCGGCATCTACGCGGCTCTGTCGGAGCAGGCGTCCGAGACCGTGATCGAAGCCATCAAGACCGCGAAGAAGTACGGGACCATCGTTTCGTATGATCTGAACTACCGCCCTTCGATGTGGTCTGCCATCGGCGGCCAGGCGAAGGCGCAGGAAGTGAATAAAGAGATCGCGAAATACGTGGACGTGATGATCGGAAACGAAGAAGACTTCACGGCCTGCCTGGGCTTTGAGATTGAGGGCCAGGACAAGGATCTGAAGGAGCTGAACGTGGACGGATACAAGAAGATGATCGCGGAAGCGGTCAAGACGTATCCGAACTTCAAGGCGGTCGCGACCACGCTGCGTACGGTCCACACGGCCACGGTCAATGACTGGTCGGCGCTCTGCTGGGCGGACGGCGAGATCTACAAGGCGAAGGATTACAACGGACTGGAGATCATGGACCGTGTCGGCGGCGGCGATTCGTTCGCGTCCGGCCTGATCTACGGCCTGATGACGACCGGCGATGCCGAGATCGCGGTCAATTACGGCGCCGCGCATGGCGCGCTGGCCATGACCACGCCCGGTGACACCACGATGGCGACCTGCAAGGAAGTCGAGGCCATCATGGGCGGCGCGGGCGCACGCGTTCAGCGGTAAAGCACGGACGTACGGGACCCTGCGAGGCGTCCTGCCGATGCAAGGCAAGTTCTGAAGCCGGCAGGCAGCAGGCCGGACAGACGCAAGACAATGAGACGGCAGGCCCCCGGCCCGCCCGACAGCAGCGGCCGCGCGGCCGCGGGAGGAAAAGGCATATGAAGGAATATACGCCGGTACGGGCCGGAAAGGTCCGCGAGATCTATGATCTCGGTGAGCAGCTCGTGATGGTCGCAACGGACCGGATCTCCGCGTTCGACGTGATCCTGCACAACACGATCCCCGGAAAGGGCCGCGTGCTCACGCAGATGAGCCGCTTCTGGTTCGACAAGACACAGGATGTGATCCCGAACGACCTGATCAGCGTGGATACAGCAGATATGCCCGAGTTCTTCCGCACGCCGGAGTTCGAGGGCCGCAGCACGCTGTGCCGCAAGCTGACCATGATTCCGATCGAGTGCATCGTCCGCGGTTACATCACCGGTTCCGGCTGGGCCAACTATCAGAAGGACGGCACCATCTGCGGACTGGCGCTGCCGGAAGGCCTGCGCGAGTGCGACCGTCTGCCGGAACCGCTCTACACGCCGTCCACCAAGGCGGACCTGGGCGATCACGACGAGAACATCAGCTATGAGCGCTCGGCGGAGGTGCTGGAAAAGGTGTTCCCGGGCCGCGGAGCGGATCTGGCGCGGACCATCCGGGATGCTTCGCTGGCGGTCTACAAGGCCTGCGCGGCGTACGCGCTGGAGCGCGGCATCATCATCGCGGACACCAAGTTTGAATTCGGCCTGGATGAGAACGGACAGGTCTGTCTGGCGGACGAGGTCCTGACGCCGGATTCCAGCCGCTTCTGGCGGCTGTCGGATTATGAGCCCGGCCGTGGCCAGAGCTCGTTCGACAAGCAGTTCGTGCGCGACTGGCTGAAGAGTACGCCGGACCATCAGTGGACGCTGCCGCAGGAGGTCGTGGACCGGACCGCGGCGCTGTATGAAGAAGCCTACGAGCTGCTGACCGGATCAAAGCTGTCCTGAACGGAACGTTTTGTATCGCTCGGTTCTTTATGTAAGGGGGAAGAGCTCAATGAGCATGTTATCAACGGATATCGGGATCGATCTGGGAACGGCCAGCGTCCTGGTGTATATCAGAGGAAAGGGCGTGGTCCTCAAGGAGCCTTCGGTCGTCGCGATCGACCGCGAGACCAAGGAGATCAAGGCCATCGGTGAGGAAGCGCGGCTGATGATCGGCCGTACGCCCGGAAACATCGTCGCGATCCGTCCGCTGCGGCAGGGCGTGATCTCGGATTATACGATGACGGAAAAGATGATGAAGTACTTCATCGAAAAAGCGGTCGGCAAGAAGACGCTGCGCAAGCCGCGCATCAGCGTCTGCATCCCGAGCGGCGCCACGGAAGTGGAAAAGAAGGCCGTCGAGGACGCCACCTATCAGGCCGGAGCGCGGGAAGTCATGATCATCGAGGAACCGGTCGCGGCGGCCATCGGCGCCGGGATCGATATCTCCAAGCCCTGCGGAAACATGATCGTGGACATCGGCGGCGGCACCACGGATATCGCGGTGATCTCGCTGGGCGGCACGGTCGTCTCCACCTCGGTCAAGGTGGCCGGGGATGACTTCGATGACGCGATCGTCCGCTATATGCGCAAGAAGCACAACCTGCTGATCGGCGAGCGTACCGCGGAAGACATGAAGATCAACATCGGCTGCGTATACCGCCGGCCGGAGCTGGTGACCATGGAAGTGCGCGGCCGCAATCTGGTCACGGGGCTTCCGAAGACCATGGAGGTCACGTCTGACGAGATGCTCGAGGCGCTGCAGGAGCCGGCCATGACCATTGTGGACGCGGTGCGCAACGTGCTCGAGAAGACCCCGCCGGAACTGTCGGCGGACATCTTTGACCGGGGCATCGTGATGACCGGCGGCGGCTCGCTGCTGCACGGCTTCGAAGCGCTGATCGAGGAAAAGACCGGCATCAGCACGGCAGTCGCGGAGGACCCGATGACGGCCGTGGCCATCGGAACAGGCAAATTCGTGGAATTCCTGAACGGGGAGCACGACGAATAAAGAACCAACCAGGACTCTTCGGAAGAGGGCCGGCGGGAAAGCGTTTTCCGGTCCGGCCCTCTTTCCGGTGAGGCGGCAGGGAGCGCATGGATAAAGTCTCCGGCTATGTCGAAAGAATCGTATATCGAAACGAAGAGAACGGCTATTCCGTGCTGGAACTGACCGGGACCGACGCCGTGACGGTGGTCGGGATCCTGCCGATGATCAGCGCGGGAGAGTATGTGTCGGTGACCGGGAGCTATTCGGAGCATCCGGTCTACGGCCGCCAGTTCACTGCGGAAAGCTATGAGGTCTCGATGCCGGACAACGCGTCCGCGATCGAGATCTATTTAGCGTCGGCCATCAAAGGCGTCGGGCCCCGGATGGCCGCGGCGATCGTGCACAAATTCGGCGCGGATACGCTGCGCGTGATCGAAGAGGAGCCGGAGCGCCTGGTCAAGGTACGCGGAATCAGCGAACGCGGCGCGCTGGAGATCGCTTCGCAGGTCGCGGAGAAGAAAGACCTGCGCCAGGCCGTGATGTTTCTGCAGGGATACGGCATCTCGCTGAATCTGGCTGTCCGTATCTATCAGACCTACGGAACCGAGATCTATACGATCCTGCAGGAAGACCCGTACCGTCTCGCGGAGGGCGTGCGCGGCATCGGCTTTAAGATGGCCGATGATATCGCCCGCAAGGTCGGAATCCGGGCTGATTCCGATTTCCGGATCCGCAGCGGCATCCAGTATGTGCTGCAGGAAGCGCTCGGGGAAGGACACGTGTACCTTCCGCTGTCGGTGCTGCAGCGCCGGACGGCGGCCCTGCTGGAAGTGGAGCCGTCCCCGCTCCGGGAGCAGCTGCAGGACCTGACTGTGCAGAAGCGGCTGGTCATGCGGGCCCTGCCGGCGCCGGAGGCGCCGCGCGAGATCGAGGACGAGCGCCGTCTGGAAGACTATTATGAAGAGAGCCTGCAGCTGGAAGAGGACCGCATGGCCGTCTACAGCAGCGGGGCCTATTATACGGAACTGTCGGTCGCGCGGCGGCTCTGGGACCTGAAGGAAGCGTTTCCGGACGGCGCGGAGCCCGCGGACGGCGATCCGGACGCGGAGATCGCGGAGATTCGGAGCGCCGCATCGGCCGCGGACGGGGCCGGGCATCCGGCCGCCGGACGAAAGACGGTCGGCGCAGGGGCGGCTGCCGGGCAGGCCATCGAACTGGACCCGATGCAGGCAAAGGCTCTGGCCGTGGCGCAGCGGGCCGGCGTGACCGTGATCACGGGCGGACCGGGCACCGGCAAAACGACCACGATCCGGTCCCTGATCGCGCAGTTTGAAGCACAGGGACTGGAGATCGTGCTGGCTGCGCCTACGGGCCGCGCGGCCAAGCGGATGACGGAAGCCACGGGCCGGGAGGCCCGGACCATCCACCGGCTGCTCGAAGTGTCGGGCGGGCCGGGCATGCAGGACCGGCCGGCGTTTGCCCGCAATGAGGACAACCCGCTCGAGGCGGACGTCTGCATCGTCGATGAGATGAGCATGGTGGACATGTATCTGATGCATGCCCTGCTCAAGGCGCTTCCGGTCGGGATCCGCCTGATCCTGGTCGGGGACGAGAACCAGCTTCCGAGCGTGGGGCCCGGCAACGTGCTGAAAGACATCGTGTCATCGGGCGTGTTCCCAGTCGTGGAGCTGACCCGGATCTTCCGTCAGGAGGAGGCCGGCGACATCGTCACGAACGCCCACCGGATCCGCGAGGGACAGGAGGTGGATCTGGCGAAAAAGAGCCGGGATTTCCTGTTCATCCGGAGGCCGGACGCGTCCGCGGTGCTGGCGGCCAGCCTGACGCTGCTGCGCGAGAAGCTGCCGCCTTACGTGAAGGCCGCGCCGGAGGAGATCCAGATCCTGACGCCGATGCGCAAAGGACCGCTGGGCGTGGAATCGCTGAACGCGGCCCTGCAGGAGCGGCTGAACCCGCCCGCGCGCGACAAGCGGGAGCGCAGGAGCGGAGACCAGCTGCTGCGCGAAGGCGATAAGGTCATGCAGATCCGCAATGACTATCAGTTGACCTGGGAGGTGCGCGGCAAGTACGGGATCCCGATCGAGACCGGGACCGGCGTGTATAACGGAGATATCGGCGTGATCCGCGAGATCGACCCGTTCACCGAGACGATGACCGTGGAATTCGATGACCGCCGTCAGGTCACCTATCCATTCTCGCAGACAGACGATCTGGAACTGGCTTACGCGATCACGATCCATAAGGCGCAGGGCAGTGAATATCCGGCCGTGATCCTGCCGCTGCTGTCCGGGCCCCGGATGCTGATGACGCGGAACCTCCTGTATACCGCGGTGACCCGTGCGCGAAAGTGCGTCTGCCTGGTCGGTTCGGCCGAAACGTTCTATTCGATGGCGGCCAATACGATCGAGCAGAAGCGGTTCTCCGGCCTGTGCCTGCGCCTGCAGGAGCTGGAGCAGGGAATCTGACTGGCCTGACTGACCGCAGGAGGCCGTGCCGCTGCGCGGCGCAGACTGGTTCGTCTTCTGCTCCTGTTTTTCTATTCTTGCTTTTTCTGTTTTTTCACTTTCTCCCCCATTCGGGGGAGCTGCTCTCATGAAGAAGATCATCGTAAAAGATCTGGTCCGCGCAGCCGGCCGCCTGCGGCTGGCTGCGCTGGACCTGCTGTATCCGCGCCGCTGTCCGGTCTGCCATGAGGTGATCGGCGAGCCCGGCGCGGCAGTCTGTCCGGCCTGCGCCGCGCGGCCGGCCTATATCCGCGAACCCTTCTGTGAGCGCTGCGGCGGCCAGCTGCTGCCGGCCGCGCAGCCGGCCGGATCCGCCGCGCCGGCTGTGACAGCGGATCCGAATGGCGCAAACGCCTCCCCGGAAACGAAAACGGCCGCGCCGGCCGCGCAGGAGAAGCGCCTGTGCCGGGCCTGTCAGGGCGCGGTCTCGTCGTTTGCCCGGAACTTCGCACTGATGCGTTACGACGCGACCGGCCGGGACAGCATCATGCATTTCAAGTACCACGGACGGCAGGAGTACGGGGCGTTCTATGCCCGCGAATGGGCCGCGCGCTATGCGCAGCAGGCCGCCGCGTTCGGCGTGCAGGCCGTGACCGGCGTGCCGGTCCATCCGGCGCGGCGGCTGGAACGCGGCTACGATCAGGCGGAGGTATTCGGGCGCGCGCTGGCCCGGGAACTGGGCCTGCCGTACGCGGCCGGCCTGCTGATGCGGCGCAAAAGAACAGCGCCCCAGAAAGAACTGGGGCGCTGGGAGCGGTGGATGAATCTGCAGGAAGCGTTCGGGCCGGGCCGCAGCGACTGTCCGTACGAAGCGGTCCTGCTGGTCGATGACATCTATACGACCGGAGCCACGCTCGAGGCCTGCAGCCGGGTGCTGCTCTCGATGGGCGCGGCCCGGATCCTGTGCGGGACCGTCTGCGTGGGTGCGGCGGAAGAGGCGGACGAGGAGACGGGGCCTGCGGATGCCGCCGGCGCCGCATCCGGCATCGGGGCGTCGGAACCCGCGAAACCTGCGGCGCCGTTCGGACCAGGAATCGGCAAGCCGCCCGGTCAGAGCAGCATATAGATCAGGATGTCGCCGGCCTCGACCCCGGTCGGGTCGGTCGGGACCAGGACCGTGGTCCCGCGCACGAGCGCCGTGACACAGACGCCGCGGGTCTGCTCGATCTCGGCGACCGTGCGTCCGCAGTAAAACGAATCGGCGTCCACGAGGACCGTGACCGAACTCTTTTTGGCTTCCGACACGCGGACGCCGTTGGCCGCGCGCGTATAATGCTCCACGAAGCCGGCGGAGATAATGCCGGTCGGGATCGCGACCGCGCCGACGCCGAGGAACGTGATCACGACGGCCATGATTCGGCCGAGCAGCGTGACCGGATAGATATCGCCGTAGCCGACCGTAAAGATGGTGGAAACGCTCCACCAGATCGCGGAGAACGCGTTTTGAAACGCCTCGGGCTGGGCATCGTGCTCGGCGCCGTACATGCACAGCGAGGCGCCCAGCATCAGCACCAGCACGATGAAGATCGAGGACATCAGGGCGTTGCGCTTATCGTTCAGAACGTCGATGATGACCTGGAACGAGTCGGTCGTCGGATTGATGCGGAACAGGTGGAAGATGCGCGCCACGCGCAGCACGCGGAAGACCCCGAAGCCGGTCAGGAAGAAGAACGGCAGGATGGTCAGCAGGTCCACGACGCCGTCGAACGACCACAAAAACCGCAGGCGCGCGCGGGCGGGCGAACGGTCCGGATACAGCAGGTCCGCGGTCCAGATCCGCAGGGCATAAAAAAAAAAAAAAAAAAGGAT
>CACXFD010000050.1 GCA_902766845.1 uncultured Lachnospiraceae bacterium
CATACGGCTTCGCGTATTCCGCAAGGTCCCGGATCTTTGGCGGCGGCGTGAAGCGCGAGCTCTTTTCGAACGCGTCCGAGGCCGCCCCGCGAAGGTATTCCATCAGCGCGATGCCGGCGTTGCACAGGCGCGCGGTGCTGCGTTTGGAGCCCAGATAATCGGCCTTGAAGTTGGCGTTGTGGAACGAATACAGGAAGAAGTCCAGCAGGTCGGGCATCACGGCTTCCGCGCCTTCGGCCTCCAAAAGGTCCACCAGGTGGTTGTTCGCGATCGGCGAGAATTTGACGAGGATCTCGCCGACGATGCCGACCCGCGGCTTTGTCACGCTCTCGTCGAGGGGCAGCTCATCGAACTCCCGGACGATCTCGCGGATGTTGCGGCGGAATTCCGACATCGACGGATGCGGCTTTTCCAGGGAGCGGATGCAGATCTGCTCCCATTTTTCATGCAGGGCGTTCGCGCTGCCGGCCACGGCTTCGTAGGGCCGCGTGCGGTAGAGCACGCGCATGAAGACGTCGCCGTAGATCAGGGCCATAATGGCCTTCTTGAGCAGAGGGAGCGAATAAGTGAAGCCCGAATTGGTCTCGAGGCCCTGCACGCTGATCGAGATGACCGGGATGTGGCCCATGCCGGCTTTTTCGAGCGCGCGGCGGATGAAGCCGATGTAATTGGACGCGCGGCAGCCGCCGCCGGTCTGCGTGATGAAGACCGCGACCTTATTAAGGTCATACCGGCCGGATAGCAGGGCTTCCATGATCTGTCCGGTCACGATCAGGGACGGGTAACAGGCGTCGTTGTTCACGTATTTGAGGCCCGCGTCCACGGCTGAGCGGTTCTCGCCCGGCAGCACCTCCACGTGATAGCCGCACGAGGAGATGGCCTTCTCGATCAGGCTGAAGTGGATCGGAGACATCTGAGGGCTCAGGATCGTATAGCCCTGCTCCTTCATCTCCTTCGTGAACTCATGGCGCACGTAGGAGGCGGAGCGGACCTTGCGCTCATAATGTCGGCGCTTTCTCACGCCGAGGGCGGAGATCAGCGAACGGATCCGGATCCGCGCGGCGCCGAGGTTGTTGACCTCGTCGATCTTGAGGACCGTATAGATCTTGCCCGAGCCGGTCAGGATGTCGCTGACCTGGTCGGTGGTGACCGCGTCCAGCCCGCAGCCGAACGAGTTGAGCTGGATCAGGTCCACGTCCTCGCGGGTCTTGACGAAGCTGGCCGCCGCGTAGAGGCGGGAATGGTACATCCACTGGTCCATCGCGATGGTGGGACGGTCCACGGTGCCCAGGTGCGAGACCGAATCCTCGGTCAGCACGGCCAGTCCGAGCGAGGTGATCAGCTCGGGGATGCCGTGGTGGATCTCCGGATCGATGTGGTAGGGGCGGCCGGCCAGTACGATGCCGTGGCGGCCGGTCTCCTGCAGGTACGCGAGGACTTCCTCGCCCTTCTTCTGCATGTCCGCGCGGCTCGCGAGCAGCTCCTGCCAGCCGGCGCGGGCCGCCTCGCGCGTCTGCGCGGCCGGGATGCCGAATTCTTCCTTCATGACGCGGACCAGGCGGTCCGTCAGGATCTTCTCATCCGTGAAAGCCATGAACGGGCTGATGAACCGGACATGTTCGGTCTTCAGCTCTTCGACGTTGTTCTTGATGTTCTCGGCGTAGGAGGTCACGATCGGGCAGTTGTAGTGGTTCTGCGAGTCTTTGACCTCGGCGCGCTCGTACGGGATGCAGGGGTGGAAGATGGTCTTCACGCCCTGACGGATCAGCCAGGTGACATGGCCGTGCGCGAGCTTGGCCGGATAGCATTCGGATTCCGACGGGATCGATTCGATGCCGAGCTCATAGAGCTTGCGCGACGAGGCAGGCGAGAGCACGACCGAGAACCCGAGCCGCCGGAAGAAGACGGCCCAGAACGGGAAGTCTTCATACATGTTCAGGACGCGCGGGATGCCGATCTGCCCGCGGGGCGCTGCGGAGAGCGGGAGCGGCTCGTAGTCGAAGATCCGCTTCAGCTTGTATTCGAACAGATTCGGGATCTGCTCCTTATTCTTTTCCAGGCCCAGGCCGCGCTCGCAGCGGTTGCCGGAGATGTAGCTGCGGCCGCCGTCGAACCGGTTGACGGTCAGCAGGCAGTGATTGTTGCAGCCCTGGCAGCGGGTCATCTTCGTGGTGTAGGAAAGGTTCAGGATCCGGTCCAGATCCAGCATCGTCGTCTCCTGGCCCTCGTAGCGGTCGCGCGCGACCAGGGCCGCGCCGAACGCGCCCATGATCCCGGCGATGTCGGGACGGACCGCGTCGCATCCCGCGATGCGCTCGAAGGCCCGCAGGACCGCGTCGTTATAGAAGGTGCCGCCCTGGACCACGATCCGCTTTCCGAGGTCCGCCGCGTTCGAGATCTTGATGACCTTGAACAGCGCGTTCTTGATCACCGAATAGGCCAGGCCGGCGGAGATGTCCGCGACCGTGGCGCCTTCCTTCTGCGCCTGTTTGACGTTGGAGTTCATGAAGACCGTGCAGCGCGTGCCCAGGTCGATCGGGGCCGGCGCGTACAGGGCCTCCTTCGCAAAATCCCGGACTGAATAGCCGAGGGAGCCAGCGAAGGTCTCGATAAAGGAACCGCAGCCCGAGGAGCAGGCCTCGTTCAGCTGGACGCTGTCGACGGTGCCGTCCTTGATGCGGATGCATTTCATATCCTGGCCGCCGATGTCGAGGATGCAGTCCACCTGCGGATCGAAGAACGAGGCGGCGTAATAGTGCGAGACCGTCTCGACCTCGCCCTCATCGAGCAGGAAGGCGGCCTTGATCAGCGTTTCGCCGTAGCCGGTGGAGCAGGAGCGCACGATGCGCACGCCCTCCGGCAGCAGGCCTTTGAGCTCTCCGACCGCGCGGATGGCCGTCGCGAGCGGGCTGCCGTTATTGTTGTCATAGAAGGACCAGAGCAGCTCCCCGTCCTGCGAGACGAGGGCCAGCTTCGTGGTCGTGGAGCCCGCGTCGATGCCGAGATACGCGTCGCCCCGGTAGGAGGCCAGGTCCCGCTTGCCCACCTGATGGCGCGCGTGGCGCGCCTGAAAGTCCGCGTATTCCTCCGGCGAGGCAAAGAGCGGCGACAGGCGCTGGATCTCGAAGTCCATCTTGATGTGGGAACGCAGCCGGCGCGCGAGATCCGCGAGGTCGACCGTGACCTTCTCGTCCGCGGACATGGCCGCGCCGACGGCCGCGAACAGATGCGAGTTCTCGGGCACGATGGCGGTCTCTTCCGTCAGGCCCAGCGTGCGCACGAAAGCCTGCCGCAGCTCGGGCAGGAAGTGGAGCGGCCCGCCGAGGAAGGCCACGTGGCCGCGAATCGGCTTGCCGCAGGCCAGACCCGAGATGGTCTGATTGACCACGGCCTGGAAGATGGAGGCGGCCAGGTCTTCCTTGGTGGCGCCTTCGTTGATCAGGGGCTGGATATCGGATTTCGCGAACACGCCGCAGCGCGCCGCGATCGGGTAGATCGCTTTATAGTGGGCAGCGTAATCATTCAGGCCGCTCGCGTCTGTTTTCAGGAGCGAGGCCATCTGGTCGATGAAGGAGCCGGTGCCGCCCGCGCAGATCCCGTTCATGCGCTGGTCCAGCCCGCCGGTGAAGTAGATGATCTTGGCGTCTTCGCCGCCCAGCTCGATCGCGACGTCGGTCTGGGGCGCGTTCTTCTTGAGCGCGGTCGCGACCGCGACGACTTCCTGCACGAACGGGATCCCGAGGTGGCGGGAGATCGTGAGGCCGCCTGAGCCCGTGATCCGGGGCCGGACCGTGACCTCGCCGACCGTCATCGAGGCTTCGGTCAGGATCTTCGCGAGGGTCTCCTGGATGTTGGCGTAGTGGCGTTCATATTTTCCGAACAGGAGCCGGCCCTCCTCATCGAGCAGGGCGGCCTTGACGGTGGTGGAACCGATATCGATACCGAGACGGATCTGCATAAGGCATCTTCCTTTCACGAGTACGGCGCAAAGGCCATAATCTTTGCTATCATACCACGTTTGAGAGGAAAAGGCAAATCCCGGGCGGACCGGAGCCGGCCCGGAGCCGGCACGGAGCGGTCAAGTCACCTTTGACAAATGCGGTGGATTCTCCTATACTGTAAAAGACGGATCATGCCCCCGAAAGGCGGGCGGCACCGGTCCGATGACCCGCCGCCGCGGCCGTCCGCGCCGGGCGGGAAAAGAGGAGATCTTCATGAACCTGATCACCCGCTGGGAACGCAAATACGGGAAATACGCGATCCGGAACCTGATGCTGTACATCATCATCCTGTACGGCGTCGGCTTTATCCTGAATCTCGTCAACCCCGACTTCTTCCCGGATTATCTGTCCTTCAGCGTGCCGGCCATCCTGCATGGCCAGGTCTGGCGCCTCGTGACGTTTTTGATCCAGCCGCCGTCCTATGACATCCTGTATTTCCTGATCGCGATGTATCTGTATTATATGCTCGGCACGCAGCTCGAGCGCACCTGGGGGAGCTTCCGGTTCAACCTGTATTTCATCCTCGGCGTGATCGGCCATATCCTGGCCGGCTTCCTGCTGTGTTTCCTGTTCCGGTACGATATCTCGCTGACCACGGGCTACCTGAACCTGTCGCTGTTCTTCGCCTTCGCGGCCACGTATCCGGACCTGCAGTTCCTGCTGATGTTCGTGATCCCGATCAAGGCGAAATGGCTGGCCGTGATTGAGGGACTCGTCTACGGATACATGATCGTCACGTCGCTGATCGCGCACGACTGGGCCACCCCGATCCTGATCCTGCTGTCGCTCCTGAACTTCATCGTGTTCTTCCTGATGACGCGCAATGTCCGCAAGACGGCTTCTCAGACCGCGCGCCGGACCGCCCGCCGCGTGGTCTACCAGGCCCGTGTGAAGGAAGGACAGGCTGCGTCCCCGCAGGGCGGGAAGACACGGCACCGCTGCGCGGTCTGCGGGCGCACCGAGGCGGACGGGGCGGATCTCGAGTTCCGGTTCTGCTCGAAGTGCGAAGGCTCCTACGAATATTGCCAGGACCATCTGTATACGCACCAGCACGTGAAGAACGGGCAGGCCTGACACGGGACGGAAAAGGCGGCGCGGGACCGGGTGCGTTTTCGGTTGTGAACGGCGTAAAAAAGTGATATGATAAAAAGAGCCCCGGGACAGCCCGGAGCGGAGGTGGATCTTGAAACAGAGAAGAGTGCTGCTCAAGCTCAGCGGAGAAGCGCTGGCTGGAGAGAAGAAGACCGGTTTTGACGAGGCCGTCTGCCGCGGCGTCGCGCTGCAGGTCAAGGACGCGGCGGAAGCCGGCGTGCGGATCGCCATCGTGATCGGCGGCGGGAATTTCTGGCGCGGCCGGACATCGGACGCCATCGACCGCTCCAAGGCGGACCAGATCGGCATGCTGGCCACGGTCATGAACGCGCTGTACGTATCGGAGATCTTCCGGTCCGTCGGCATGGAGACCGCGGTATATACGCCGTTTGCCTGCGGCGGCATGACGAAGCTGTACGCCAAGGATGACGCGGACGCGGATCTGGAGGCCGGAAAGATCGTCTTCTTTGCCGGCGGGACCGGCCATCCGTACTTTTCGACGGATACCGCGGTCGCGCTGCGCGCGGTGGAGATGGGAGCGGACGAGATCCTGCTCGCGAAGGCCGTGGACGGCGTCTACGACGCGGATCCCAAGAAGGACCCGAACGCGAAGAAATATGACCGGATCAGCCTGTCGCAGGTGCTCGAGGAGCGCCTCGGCGTGATCGACCTGGCAGCTACCATCCTGTGTCTGGAGAACCATATGCCGCTGGCGGTCTTCGGCCTGGAGGGAGAGGACGCCATCCGCAGGGCTTTGGCCGGCGAGATCACCGGCACCGTGGTGACCGCGGACTGAAACAGCCGCGGCAAGCGGGTGTAGCCGCATCCGTCCATGACCGGACGTAAGGACGGCCGGACAGAACGGCGGAAAAGACTGCGCAGGCCGCCGGATCATCGTAAGAGACCGCACATCATTCAGATAGAGCGAAGAAGGAAAAAGGAGGGGTTTACTCATGGATGAATTCGTGATGCAGTTTGAGGAGAAGATGCAGAAGACGCTGAAGTCGCTGGATTCGGAATTCGGCTCCATCCGCGCGGGCCGCGCGAACCCGCATGTGCTGGACCGCATCCGCGTGGATTATTACGGAACGCCCACGCCCATCCAGCAGGTCGCGAACGTGTCGGTGCCCGAGGCCCGGCTGATCCAGATCCAGCCCTGGGACCGCGGTACGCTCAAGGCCATCGAGAAGGCCATCCTGACCTCGGATCTCGGCATCAACCCGACGAACGACGGCAGCATGATCCGTCTGGTGTTCCCGGAGCTGACCGAGGAGCGCCGCAAGGAGCTCGCGAAGGAGGTTCGCAAGAAGGGCGAGGCCGCAAAGGTCGCGATCCGCAACATCCGCCGGGACGCCAACGAGCTCACCAAGAAGAGCCAGAAGGCCGGCGAGATCACCGAGGACGATCAGAAGCGCGACGAGGCCGATATTCAAAAGCTGACGGAGAAATACATCGGTGAAGTGGACAAGGCCGTGGAAGTCAAGACGAAGGAGATCATGACGGTCTGACCCGCATGGATCTTTACAATGGCTGGCCGGCCGCAGGCCCGCGGGCGCGGGCCTGCGGCC
>CACXFD010000051.1 GCA_902766845.1 uncultured Lachnospiraceae bacterium
CGGGCTCACGGCTCGATCCGCAGCACCGCGCTGGTCAGCGGGCCGAGGGTCAGGACGTACCGGCCGTCATCCGAAAGCCGGGCGCCGTTGAAGCCGGCGTCGGTCTGGAGCGTGACGGTCCCGCGGTCCGTCAGACCCGCCTCGGCCAGCGAGACCGAGACCTCTTCGTCGGTCGTATTGTGCAGGACGCAGACCGACCGGCCGTCCTTTGTGGCGATAAAGCCCGCGGCCTTCGAATCCCGGAAGGTCACGGCTTCATAATCGCCCTGTGCGATCTCGGGGTTCGCGCGGCGGATCATCAGCAGCTTTTTATAATAAGTGTAGAGGCTGTCGGCGTCGGCCTTCTGATCCTGTACGGTCGTCTTGACCTGATTCTTTTCGGGATAGTCCGCGCCTTCGGGATCCTTCACGGTGTCCCCGTCGCCCCAGCGCATCGCGAGGCGCCGGTTGGCGTCGGTGTTCGAGCCGCCGCGGGAGCCCTTCATGCCGATCTCCTCGCCGTAGTAGAGGAACGGCGCGCCGGGTCCCAGCAGCATCAGGTTGGCGGCCATCTGCATCTGTCCGAACGAGACCGGCAGGAAGCCGGCCGCGCGGTCGGTGTCATGGTTCGCGATGAACGGGACGATCTGGGCGTCCTCCCGCAGGCTCCGGATCTTGTTGAGGTAGGTCTGCGTATAGTTCACGAGCCGGCCGACCTGGCCGTTCTTGGCGCCCTCGGTCAGATAGCCGCTCGTCTGCGCCATCTGGAAATCGAAGCAGTTGAGGGCCGGATAGTACATGTCCGTGACTCCGTCCCCGTCCCAGACCTCCGCGACGGTCCAGATGTCGGGCTTGACGGCGCGCAGCTCGCCGAGATACCAGGTCCAGAAGTCCGCGCTCGTCGTATTGTCCCCGAAGTAGACGTACTTGGCCGCGTCAAAGCGGAAGCCGTCCACGCCCAGGTCCAGCCAGTATTTCGCGACGTCCAGCACGGCCTGGCGCACCGCGGGCTGGTCAAAGTCGAGCTCCGGCATATCCGCCGCGAAGTTGCATTCATAGGTCTCCTTGGTGCCGGTCAGCGTGCGGAACGTGCGGCCGGCCGGCGGGGTCTGCCCTTCTTCGCAGAAGCAGTAATAGTAATAGTACGGATCGGCCCGGTCGCCGGCGATGTGCGCCTGCCGGAAGCTTTGGAACCAGGCGTGCTTATAGCCGGTATGGTTGATCGGCAGGTCCAGGATCAGCTTGACGCCGCGTTCGTGGCACAGGCCGATCAGCTCTTTGAGATCGTCCTCGGTCCCGAACGCCGGGTCCACCTGATAATAGTCCGTCACGTCATACTTGTGGTAGGACGGTGATGTGAAGATCGGGGTCAGCCAGATGCCCTCGACACCGAGACTCAGGCCCGAATCGGGATCGCCGTCGTTCAGATAATCCATCCGGTCGATGATTCCGCGCAGATCGCCGGTGCCGTCCCCGTTCGAATCCGAGAACGAGCCGACGAAGATCTCATAAAAGACGCGCGCCTGATCGTCCGAGGGGGCCGCGGCCGGAAGGCCGGCGATCCGCGTGATCAGCTCCCCGTCCGCCGAGAGCTCTTCCGGGGAGGAAGGCTCCGCCCCGGTGCTGTCCGGGACGCCGGGCTGCGCGGCGCCGGTGCTTTCCGCGGCCGGGTCCGACGAGGCCGGAGCGGGAGACGGCTTTTGTCCGCAGGCGGAGAGCACGGCCGAAAGCAGCAGCAGAAGCGTCAGCAGGAATGCCGCGCGGCGCCTGATCAGGGCAGCGCGCGCCGAAGCGCTGCCGCAAGCGGGGCGGTCAGTGCGAACAGAATGAGAACGGCTCATGACAGTTCCTTTCCGAAAGCCGGGAGCGGCTTCCTCTTTCATGTTTCCATCGTAACGGGAAAACCGGCATTTTTCAAGGGGAAAGCCGGGATTTTTTCACATAAAACGCAGCGGCCGGCTCCGAGAAGACGGCGCACCGGCCGGCCTTTTCACGGGACCGGCGGCCGGAGAGGCTACTTGAAAACACTGCGGGATTGTTGCATAATAGAATTATGAACGAGATGAGCCCGCTCTACCGCCCGGAGGATATCCCGGCGCTGGAGCAGAAAGAAAAAAAACGGAAGGCCGTCTGCCTGGCGGCCGCGTTGCTGACGCTCGCGGTCTGCGTCGGATGCTGCCTCGCCGCGAAAACGGCCACGATGGCGGCCATGGAAAAGGCGGCCGCGGCCGCGTGCATCCTCGGCGGCTGGTTCGTGCTGTACTGGCGCCGCTTCGGTCTGCAGGACGCGCGTCAGGAGATGATCCATGCCCGGCGCATGCTGGCCGGTCCGGCCGAAGAACTGGCCGGGACCGTGGCCCTGACAGGGGAGCGCCTGCGGATCAAGAGCAGCATCCTGGTCTATCCGCTGCGGCTGGAAGATACGGAGCGTCCGCAGCTGCTGTATGTGAACGCGCGCGTGGCGGACGGACTGCGCGCCGCGCTGGCCGGCGGGCCCAGGACGCTCCGCCTGCGGCTCGTGAGCCACTACGTCACGGCGTGGGGCGAAGCGGAGGAGGAAGACGCCGGGAACGCGGCCTGCGGGGCAAGCGACAGCGGAGCGGCAGACCACGGGACCGGTGAGCGTGAGGCGGCAGGCCGCAGGGAATTCGTCAGCGAAGTGAAAGATCTCAGGGCCGCGGACCGGACACAGCGCGCCGCCTCCGGCGGTTCGCCGGTCGTCCGGTTCCTGAAACAGGCCGCCTCCCAGCTGCATGTCTATGTCTTCTGGGCCGTGATCTCGGTGATCTTCTGGGCCTGGATCTTCACGATGGTGAACGACGCGCCGCGGGAAAAGAAACTGACGCTGTTCGCTTACGCGCCGGTCGAGGAGCACGCGCTCGATCTGGAACTGGAAAAAGAGATGCCGGACGGGATCCGCATGATCCGCGCGCACTCGTTCGATTACGCGGTCTTCGGGACCGACGAGCTGCTGAACGCGGACCTGTATCTGGTCCCCGCGTCCGCGGCGTCAGAGTATGTCGAATCGTTCCGGGAACTGACGCCCGAGACGGCCGCGCGGCTGACGGCGGCGGCCGCGTCGGCGCAGCCGTCTGGACCTGCCGCGGCGCAGGCTCCCGGGGACGCGGCGCAGCCGTCCGGGGACGCGGACGCCGCGCCGAAGGGGACCCAGCAAGCTGCATCAGATCTCGTTGCATCGGATCTTGTCTGGCAGCAGGACGGAACGGTCTACGGAGTGCTGGCGGCCGCGCCGGGACAGGCCGGAGCCGCCTCGGCGTGGATCGCCTATGACCCGGCACAGACCTATTATCTGTTCATCGGCGCGCAGTCGGTCCACGCGGCTATGCCGGACGCGGCGGCCGCCGAACAGGGCAAAGATGACGCGGCGATCGAACTGGCGGAGCGGATCCTTCGAATGCGGTGAGAGACCGGCGAGAGACGCAAAACGGCAGGCACCGCCGGATGAGATGAGGAAAGAGGACCGGGAAGACGAGGAGACCCGAAAAAAAGCGTGCGGCCGCACCGTAACTGCGAAGAAGGCCGCACCGCACCGATCGCAGGAGGGATGAGCATGAGAAAGACCATCGCCGTGCTGCTGGCGGCCGCGCTGCTCGCCGGCGCGTTCCTGACGGCCTGTCGGGGGGCCGCGCCGTCCGGCGCGGAGACAAAGGCGCCGGGGCAGGAGAGCGCCGCGCCGGGGCAGGAGACTAAGGCTCCTGCGCCGGGGACGGATCCGTCCGCCGCGGAGCCGGAGCTGACGCCGGAGGCAAAGGCCGCGCGTGAAGCCGCGGCGGCCGTTTCGAGCGATACGCTCTACGTGAAAAAGGTCGAGGGCCTGCCGGAGGATTTCATCCTCGGCATGGACGTCTCGTCCGTCATCGCCGAAGAGGCCAGCGGCGTGCGCTATCTTGACGCGGCCGGTCAGGAAAAGGACCTGCTGCAGATCCTCGCGGAGAACGGCCTGACTCATATCCGCGTGCGCGTCTGGAACCATCCCTTTGACGCGGACGGGAACGGCTACGGCGGCGGGAACAACGACATCGACACGGCTGTGCAGATCGGCCGGCGGGCGGCGCAGTACGGGCTGAAGCTGATCGTGGACTTCCATTATTCCGACTTCTGGGCCGATCCGGCCAAGCAGATGGTCCCGCTCGCCTGGGCGGATATGGACATCGAGGAGAAGACCGAGGCCGCGTATCAGTATACGAAAGAATGCCTGCAAAAGCTCCGGGACGCCGGCTGCCTCGTGGGCATGGTCCAGGTGGGCAACGAGACGAACGGCGCGCTCTGCGGCGAGACGACCTGGTTCAACATCCAGTACATCATGCAGGCCGGCGCGCGCGCGACGCGCGAGGTGTGCCCGGAGGCGCTCGTGGCCGTGCATTTCGCGAATCCCGAAAACGAGGGCAGCTACGCATCCTACGCGAAGAAGCTGGACTACTACCAGGTGGATTACGATGTGTTCGCGTCGTCCTATTATCCGTACTGGCACGGGACGCTCGACAACCTGAAGAGCGTGCTGGACGACATCACGAAGACCTACGGCAAGAAGACGATGGTCATCGAGACCTCGTACGCCTACACCGCCGAGGATACGGACTTTTCGGGCAATACGATCGGCGACGGCGGCGGGATCATCAAGGATTATCCGTTCTCGGTGCAGGGCCAGGCCAACCAT
Organism: uncultured Lachnospiraceae bacterium; assembly: GCA_902766845.1. Lineage (GTDB taxonomy): Bacteria > Bacillota > Clostridia > Lachnospirales > Lachnospiraceae > RUG11204. Next base: position 4,658 of record CACXFD010000051.1, read on the forward strand.
GTGCGCAATGTCGCGCAGGCAGTGGCGGACATGGAGGCCGGGATCGGGATCTGCTACTGGGAAGGCGCGTGGATCACGGTCGGCACCTCGTCGTGGGAAGAGAACCATGAGAAATGGGAGAGATACGGCTCCGGCTGGGCCTCCAGCTACGCGGCCGTCTATGACCCGAAGGACGCGGGCAAGTATTACGGCGGCAGCGCGGTGGACAACCAGGCGTTCTTCGACGCGCAGGGCCGCGCCCTCGAATCGCTGAAGGTCTTTGCCCTGCTCGGAAAGGGCAATGAGATCGCGCCGCAGCCGGACGCGATCGAAGACGCGCACCTGACCGTGGACCTCGCGGAACCGGTCGTGCTGCCCGAGACCGTGAACGCGGTCATGACCGATGACAGCCGTCAGCCGGTGCCGGTCGTCTGGGACGCCACGGAGGAAGAACTGGCGGCGATGAACCGCGGCGGCGCGGCGTCCTATACGGTCACCGGGAAGGCCGGGGACCTGCCCGCGGTCTGCTACATCGAGATGATCGAATTCAACTTCCTCGAGAATCCGGGCTTCGAGACCGGGGACCTGACCGGCTGGACCGTGACGGACCTTGCGAAGGCGGACCAGCTCTATGTGGAAGAGAAGGTCACGGATTCCAAAGAAGGCACGTGGCACATGCATTTCTGGAGCGAGCAGAAGGGATCGGTGGAGTTTACGCTCGAGCAGGAGGTCACGGGCCTGAAGGCCGGCACGTATCAATTCGCGGTCTCGATCATGGGCGGAGACGGCGGCGAGACCGACATCTACGCCTACGCGAAGGTGGACGGCGAAACGGCCGGCACCGCGCCGCTGGAGATCACCGGGTACGACCAGTGGCACGAGGGACGCGTGACGGGCATTGCCGTGCAGGAAGGCCAGACCGTGACGGTCGGCGTCTATGTGAAGTGCGCCGGGGAAGGAAACGGCGCCTGGGGCAAGATCGACAAGGCGATGCTGAATTCGCAGCACTGAACGGGGCGGCGGTTCATAACGCTGCTGACTTCTATTCAGAAAGAAGCAGAGTCGGCCCATAAAAACAGACCGGCCGGCAGGATGACTGCCGGCCGGTCTTTTCATGTCGGCATGCGGCGGGCGGCCGGCCGCTCCGGGGGCACGGCCGGCCGCTGCTTCCCGGAAAAAGTGTCAGAATCTGTGCAAAAATTGACGAAACCATGAAAAAAACTGGCAATTATTCCTGAAAAAAATCATAACGAAACTTTACATCACACGGAAAACAAGTTATAATGTGGTTGTTAAAAGAGGCGGACAAATCATCATGCGGTAAACTACAGAGGCGCCTCTGCTTCATCTTCCGCTCCGGTGGAAGATGAAAGGAAAACCTCTGAAAACAGACTTCCGCAGGGCGGGCATGCGCCCGCCCTGATGGATAGAGAAAAAGGAGGAATGCAACTATGAAAAAAGTCCTTGCACTCATTCTGGCGCTGGTCCTCGTGTTCTCACTGACGGCCTGCGGCGGTGGCGGCAAGACCCCCGAGACCCAGGC
>CACXFD010000052.1 GCA_902766845.1 uncultured Lachnospiraceae bacterium
CATCTGCGCGACCCAGTGATAAGCCTGCTCGAGCGATGTCTCTTCCCCGAACGCCTGGGTGTACTGGCCGTTGCGCAGGCACTGGCCTTCCTTTACCATGCGCTCGCGCGGCGTGTCATGGATCGGATCGACCGGCTGCTGCATATGCTCGAGCCATTCCTGCTTCGGCAGGCCGTAGGTGTCCCGGCGCTCCGCCACCACGCGGCAGTGCTTGTTCCCGCAGCCGCGGGCCTGGCACATGTTCAGGGCGACTTCGTTTTCCGTGCCGTTCGAGGAGGCCAGATCGAAGTTGGCCGTGAACATGCTCGTGGTCATGTTGCACAGTTCGCTGCCCACGATATCCCACGGGCAGGTATCGAGTTCCTTTTCCACGCGGTCCCGCGTGAACTGGATCACGCGGCCGGCCATGTTCTCCCATTCATCGCCCGAATCGCCGGTGATGCCGCCCAGCCAGCTGGACTTCTCACAGAGTTCCGGGATATTGAACGCCTCATAGAGCGACATGTCCACATAGGCCTTCTGCTCTTCCGGGGAGCCGGCCACGGCCATGTTCATCATATTCGCGATCTCGCAGATCGCCTCGGTCCGCTTCTCCCAGCTGGGTTCAAAGATCCTCATCACCTGAAACAGGTTGGCGCAGAACGCGGCGATCTGCCGGTTGATCTGCGTATAGGCCTCTTCCTCGGTGATGAGCTTGCCCCAGGCCGTTTTGAAGCATTTTACGGTTTCCAGTTTTTCCCTGAGCATCGCGGTCCTCCTTGCTGCTGAAAGTATGGAGCTTTCTTCTTACAGTGTAGTGGACAGGCCGCGTTTTCGGTAGTCTGCAAACCGTAGGATTTTTCCGGCTGCAAACCATCATTTTTAACGGTCTGTCCCGACGTGCCTCTTGGGTCCCGGCATTGACTTCCTTTCGCCTTTCCGCTTATAATAAGACCGGAAGGGGGTCCGTTATGAAACTCAGCGTCGACATCATCTATCAGAACCTCAAGCCGGTCCTGCCCGTCACTATGTACGGGAACGGGACCGATCGTCTGACGCTTCTGCGCCCGGAATTCTATCTCGAAGGCTCGCGGCGCTTCGAAGCGGACCACGTCTACGTCTGCAGCGCGGACCATCTGCCCGCGGATCCCGAGGCGGAGCCCGGCGCGGTCCTGATCTGCCTCGGAGACGCGCCGCAGCTGCTGTCCTACCGCGACCGGTGCTGCATCCTGTCCATGACGCAGGATCTCAACATCTTCGAGGTGTTCAACATCGTCCAGGAGGTCTTCAACCGCTACGAAAGCTGGGAGGACCGGATCAACGCGATCTCGCGCAACAGTGCCTCGCTCCAGGAGCTGCTGGACGCCAGCCGGGACATCTTCGAGAACCCGATGCTGCTGAACGGCGCGCAGTTCAACTATCTGGCGTATACCGACGAAGCCTATCTTGAAGAACACATGGGCATGCGCTTCGACTCGCCGTCGATCGACGCGGACCTCATTGCCCGTTTCCTCTCACTGCACGACGTCGCGACCGATATCCGCGAGCCGCTTCGGATGGACCTTCTGGGACGGCAGACGCTGTCGGTCAACCTGTTCGATCTGGACGAATACCTCGGGTGTCTGACGGTCTTTGCCGAATTCCGGCCGCTGCGCCCCTCCGATACCGAACTGTGCGTCTTTCTGACACAGATTCTGAAACAGGCCATCCAGCGCAATCCGCTGATCGCCGGCGACCGTTCCGCGGTCCGCACGGCCCTGCGCGCCCTCTCCGAGGGGAAGCCGCTGACGTCCGAACAGCGCCGTCACATCGGCCGGCGCAATGAACGGGCGCCGTTCGTCTGCGCCTGCTTCCGTCCGGACGGGAATCATCCGGCCCTGCCCGGCGCGTACCTGGCGTCTCTGATCGAGCAGACGTTCCGACACGCGTTCGCGTTCGAACACGAGATCGACGTCTATGCCGTGCTCCCGTCCGCTTCATCCGACGCCCTCGAGATGAAGAAGTCGCTGTCCGGCCCGCTCCGGCCCTTCCTCGCCAAGACGCAAGTGCACTGCGGCGTCTCCCAGCCGTTTTCCGACCTGGCCGATGCCGGCTACGCGTTCTTTCAGAGCACTTCCGCGCTGCGCGGCGGCCCGGCGTCCCGGGCGCAGGGACCGCTCCGGTTCTTCGACGACTGCATCCTCGATCAGCTGATCGACGGAGCGTTCCGCGGCATCCCGACCCGCTGGTTCTATTCGGCCGGCCTCATGCGCCTGAAGGAGCATGACCGGCAGGCCCAGGTATCCTATCTTGAGACGCTGCGCACCTATCTGGACTGCAGTCTTTCGCTCTCGCGCACGTCGCAGGCACTTTTTATCCACCGCTCCAGCCTGATCGACCGGCTCGGGCGGATCCGCCAGATCACCGGCTTTGACCTGACGGACCCCGATACGCGGCTGACACTGCAGCTGGTGCTGCGCGCCGAACAGCTGCAGCAGGAGCTGCCGATCGCGGGGCTGTGACCGATCGGCACCTCAGGAAGAATCACAAAAGCGAGGGATCTCTCCCTCGCTTTTCGATTCGCGGTATTCCCGGCCGCCTTACGCTTCTTCGCTCCGGCCGAGAATGATTCCTCCTCCGATCACGCAGTCCCGGTCATCGTAGAAGACCGCTGACTGTCCCGGCGCCGCCGCGCGCACAGGCCGGTCGAACCGGATCCGCAGCCGGTCTTCGCCGACGCGCCGGATCACGGCCGTCTCCCCCTCGTGATGATAGCGCACCTTGACCGCGGCGCGGACCTCTTCGCCCGGGCCGATGTCCGGAACGCTCTGAAAATGCAAGTCGCACACATCGATCTCCCGGCTCATGAGCTCCTCTTCCTCGAGCGCGATCACGATCTCATTCTGCTGTGCACGGATCTCTTTCACGAAGACCGGATGGCCCAGCGAGAGTCCGAGGCGCTTCCTCTGGCCCACCGTGTAGCGGACGATGCCCTGATGCGTCCCGAGGACGTTTCCGGCCGCGTCCACGAACCGGCCCGGCCGCAGGGCCGCCTCTCCGACGCTTCCGAGGCTTTGCCCAGCGCTTCGCTCGATGAAGCCCGCATGATCGTCGTCGGGAATAAAGCATATCTCCTGCGAATCGCGCTTCTGCGCGACCGGAAGGCCGGCCTGCGCGGCGATCGCGCGGACCTCTTCCTTGGTGCGGTCCGCGAGCGGCAGGATCGTTCGCGCGAGCTGCTCCTGGCTGAGCCGGTAGAGCATGTAAGCCTGATCCTTCTTCGAGGAGGCGCGGCGCACCGTGAAACGGCCGTTATCGAGCTTCACGACCGATGCGTAATGCCCGGTCGCGATATGATCCGCCTGCAGCACGTTCGCCAGATACAGCATCCAGTCCCATTTCACGCGCCGGTTGCAGATCACACACGGATTGGGCGTGCGCCCGTGAACGTAGTCCTCGATGAACGGGGCAACGACCGTCTCCCGGAAGGCCTGCGTGCAGTTCAGCGTCCGGTATTCGATTCCGAGCCGTTCGGCGATCCGGCGCGCGTCGTCGATCTCGCAGCAGCGGCTCTCCTCGCCGTCCTCCGCCTCCCAGGTGCGCAGCGTCACACCGATCACCTCATATCCGGCTTTTTTCAGGAGGTATGCCGCCACGGCGCTGTCCACGCCGCCTGACATCCCCACGATCACTTTTGCCATCTTACTTCCCTGCCCTGATCCGATCATCTGTCCGGCGGGCCGCCCGCCGGCCCGTCCGTATGTGTATTCTCCAAGCCGTCCGGTCGGTCACTCTCCAAGCCTCCCGGCCCGTCCGTCCCTGCATTTTCCCGGCTGCCCGGCCGCACGCTCTCCCGCAACAGCTGCACTGAGGCGCCGTCGCCCTTCCGCCGCAGCCACCAGGCCCGGTAGACCGTAGTCAGCAGCATGTTGCAGAACCAGCCGAACGGATACGAGCTGACCACGAACCACAGCTCGGGCCAGCGCAGCCATCCGATGTGCAGATACAGCTGGCGAAGCACGATGTTGGAGAGCATCGTAAAGACCATCGGTGCGGTGCTGTTCCCGCGGCCCCGCAGATCCCCTCCCTGCACGTTGGCGATGACCGAGGCAAAGTGCAGCGGCAGCGTCTGCAGCAGGATCCCGGCGCCGTAGTTCAGCACGTCCGCGTCCTGATTGAACAGGCCGATGACCGGATAGCGCGCCAGCAGCAGCACGGCGTGGATCGACATCGTCACGGACAGCGCGAGGCCCAGCCCCACCCGGACGCCTTCCTTGAGCCGGGACGTCTTTCCGGCGCCGATGTTCTGGCTCACGAACGCGGACACGGCCAGCGACACGTTCTGCGCGATGTGCATCACGAGCTGATCGAGCTTGCGGTACACACCCCAGGCCGCCATGGCGCCGGAGCCGAACGTGTTGATCTTCGCGACCACCACAGTGTTGGAAGCGGCCACCAGCGACTTCTGGATCCCGATCGGCAGGCCGCTGGCCAGGATCTGCACGAGCGGTTCCCGATGGATCTTCATATCCCGCAGCCGCAGCCGGAACAATCCGCCCGGACCGCAGACGAAGTACGTCAGCAGGATGGCCGACGCGAACTGGCTCAGCACGGTCGCGAGCGCCGCGCCCATCACGTCCATCTTCAGCACGATCACGAACAGCAGGTCCAGCATGATGTTCAGGAGCGACGTCACGGCCAGACTGTACAGCGGCCGCTTCGTGTCTCCCACGGCCCGCAGGATGCCGCTCATCATGTTATAGAGGATCAGGCCGGAGACTCCGGCGAAGTACACGCGCAGATAGACCAGCGCCGACGGATAGACGTCGTCGGGCGTCGCCAGCAGGTGCAGCATCAGCGGCGTCCCGGCCACGCCGACCCAGGTCAGCACGGCGCTCAGGATCACCGTCAGCACCAGCGTGGTCTCCACGGTCTCCTGCAGTTTCTGTCGGTCCCTGGCTCCGAAATGCCGGGCGATGACGATCGTGGCGCCCATGCTGATACCGGTGAACAGCCCGACCAGCGTATTGACGATGGTGGATGTGGACGTGACGGCCGCCAGCGCCTGTTTGCTGATGAACCGGCCCACGATGATGCTGTCCACGGTATTGTACAGCTGCTGCAGGATATCGCCCAGAATCAGAGGGATCGCATACAGCAGAAGCTGCTTCCAGATCACGCCTTCGGTCATGTCGCGAGTGCGGCCGCGCATGTCTGCTCCCTCCTTTCTTCCAAACGTTTTCCGGGACGGACCCGTATGTTACATCGGCGTCCCGGCCACGGTCAGATCTTTGTTCAGACGCCTTTACTTTCCGTCCGACGGTGCCTCACCCAATGGTGCCCTGTCCGATGGCAGCCTGCCCGATGACGCCCCGTCTGACGGGGCCTCGCCCGGCTGCTCCGTGCCCGGATACAGATATTCCATGAACACGGGGATCCGCTGTTCCCAGTAAGCTTCGCTGTGCAGGGCGCCGGGCACTACGCGGGCCGCCACGTGGGCGCCGGCCTTCGACAGGCGCGCCGCAGTCCGGAACATCAGCTCCCAGGGCTCCGTCTTCTCTTCAGTCTCTCCGCTGCCGTAATCCATATAGATCCGTGTCGGATTTTTCAGCGGCCTCTCCTTGATCAGGCCGGCGATCCGCTTCGGATGGAAGAACAGACACGGGGACAGCGCCGCGGCCCCGGCAAATACATCGTTATACGCCACAGCCGCGTATACAGCCATGAGCCCGCCCATGGAGCTGCCCGCGATCAGAGTATGCTCCCGGTCCTGCAGGGTCCGGTATTCCGCGTCGATCATCGGCTTGAGATCTCCGGTGATCCAGTCCATGGTGAGCTGTCCGCGCCCTTCGACGAAGAGCTTCTTACCGATCGAGAAGTCCCAGGGCGAATACTCGCACATGCGGTTCTCGCCCTCCGGGTTGCACTCGACCGCCACCAGGATCAGGGGAAGGCGGCTCTTCTGCAGGTATTCCCGCATGCCCCAGCTCTTTCCGTAGGTGGCGTGGCGGTCGTAAAAGACGTTATGACCGTCGAACATATAGAGCACCGGATACCGCTGCCCGGAGGTCTCGTAGTCCCCGGGCAGATACACGTAGAGCCGGCGGTCTTTGACCGTCGGCAGGGAAGGGATCTGGATCCGCTTGACAAGAATCATGGCCTGTTCTCCCTCAGTCTTCTTTGTGCGATCTTATTATGTGCTGTTCCCGGAACCTGTCCTTTGCCGGAGCCGTCTCCAGTATAGCATGGCGGTCGGAAAAATGAAAGAATACCGGGCACGTACATGACCCGGTAATGCGTCAGATGTATTGGCAAAGATCATCAGGACGATCTGAAGGATCGCAGGCCGTTTGCCTTAAAATAAAACGGGCGCCGCTTTTCAGCGGCGCCCCCGTACTTCTGCCGGCATCACTCCTGCATATGCCGGCTCCGTTCGCTGTCTCTGCAGCCGCATTTTTGCGGCTGCGCTTTTTGCGCCGATCATCGCCGTACTGTGCGGTTCCCGTAGCTTCACAGGAGGAAGCACTGTACGGCCTCTGCGGTTTTGCCGAAAAA
>CACXFD010000053.1 GCA_902766845.1 uncultured Lachnospiraceae bacterium
CTCGCCTTCTTCGCCGTAGGGAAGCTCCTGGTCGGTCCCGGGTTTCACGATTTTAATGTAGGTATCCGGGAAAGGAACGCCAATGGAACCTTCCTTGAACATGGGGGGCGGGGTGAGGCAGCAGGCTGTGACGGTTTCGGTGGTGCCGTAGCCCTCGCGGACCTGGATCGTGGCCTTGTGGTCATACAGGAACTTGTCCAGCTTCTTCTTGAGCTCCACGGACAGGCTGTCGCCGCCCGAGAACACGCCCTTGAGGCAGGACAGGTCCGCGCCGTTCATGCTGTCCAGACGCAGCAGCGCCTCGTACAGCGTGGGCACGCCGGCGATGAAGTTGCAGCGGTATTTCGTGATCAGCTTCGCGTAGCTCTGGGCCGTGAAGCGCGGCACCAGGATGCAGCGGCCGCCCTGCGCGAGCATCGAATGGATGCAGACGCCGAGGCCGAAGCCGTGGAACAGCGGCATCGCGGACAGCATCTTGTCCCCGGGACGGAACATCGGGTTGGTCGCGATGATCTGCTGCGAGAGCGCATTGAAGTTCTTGTTCGTCAGCAGGATGCCCTTGGTAGTGCCGGTGGTCCCGCCCGAATACAGGATCACGGCCGGATCGTCCGACCGGCGGTTCACCTTATAATTGTAGAAGCAGTGGCGAGAAAGCGCCATGAACTCGTTCCAGCGGATCACCGGCGCTTCCTTCGGGATCTTCTGGATCTTGCGCCCTTCGGTCAGCATGTAGCCGGCGCGGATCGGCTGGGACAGCGCGTCCTTGACCGACGCGATGATGATGTTGACGACCTTCGTGTTCTCCCGGATCCGTTCGAACTTATGATAGAACTGGTCCAGCGTGATGGCCGTGACCGATTCGGATTCATTCAGGTAGAACTCGATCTCCTTCTCCGCGGAGAGCGGGTGGATCATGTTGGCGATGCCGCCGACCAGGTTCACCGCGTAGAACATAAAGATGGCCTGCGGGCAGTTGGGCATCGCGATCGTGACGCGGTCGTTCTCGCGCACGCCGATGGTCTTCAGGGCCTTCGCGCACTTTTCCACTTCCCGGATCAGCTCGCGGTACGTGGTGGAGCGGCCCATGAAGTCGAACGCGACGTTGTTCGGATAGCGCTCGGCGATGTCCGCGACCTTGTCGAACATCGATCCTTCAAAGTACTCCAGATGCAGCGGGATGTCTCCGGTATGCTCCGCCCAGGGCATCCGGGCGGTGACGGCCGGCTGGCCGGCTGTCTCTCTCTCCTGTTCCATTTTCATTCTCTCCGATCTTGTTATTCGTCGTTTCCGATATTCATCGTTTTCGTTATCCGCCGATCGTACGGTGCGGGCCGGTCAGCCCCGCTCTTTCCGGGCCGCCTCGTTGGTGTCCAGGGACTTGCCGAACACGAAGAAGCGCTGATACAGGAACTCCAGCACGAAGTTCAGCAGCATGTTCAGGATCGTGGCGACGTATTCGTTCCAGCCCAGGCGCATCGTATACACATGCTCGAGCCAGCCCGACAGCGGCGTGAAGACCGCGTAGAACGCGGCGACCTTCAGCATCGCGACCGGCACGTTGGCCGCGGACTTGAACGTATATTTCCGGTTCAGCGTAAAGTTCCACAGCACCGACAGCACGAGGGCGATGATGTAGCTCACCCAGTACGGCCAGTGCAGCGTTTCATTGAGCAGAGCGAAGGCCCCGATCTCGATCAGGCCCGCGCTCAGCGAGATCACCGTAAACTTGGCGGCGCGCAGCAGCTCTTTCACGTCAGTACTCCACCTTTTCTCCGAGCGGAGCGTCCAGCAGCTCCGGATTCTCAAGCAGGGTCCGCAGCAGACGGACCGTCTTGGAATAGTAATAGCCGTCGGCGATGCGCTCGTCGATCGTCAGGCCCAGATCCAGGCTGTCCTTCATCTCGCTGCTGCCGTCCTCATGGTCGAAGCGGCGCAGCTTCTTTTCCCCGATCGCGCAGAAGACCGAATTGGTCCCCCAGTTGGTCAGATGATGGTAGCCGGCATGGAGCTTGATGGAGCCCAGGTTCGTCAGGACCACCGACGCGTAATACGGGTCCGTCGCGATGACCGACTGCGGCATCCAGCCGTGCCGGTCCAGGAACCGCGCGGCCGCGCCGACGGTCTTGAGCAGGGTGCGCGGCGTCTTCTGGATCACGTCCATGGCCGCGGTCGAAGGATCCTTCTCTTCGCTGCGGCACAGCGAGACCTGACGGAAGATCTCGTCATGGATCGTGTCGATCGTATCCGTCTCCTTCGCGTGGATGAAGGCCAGCGCTTCCCCGCCCTCGTCCGAGAAGATCTTCTTGACCGTAAAGGCCGCGGAGACTTCATTCCGCTGATAGATGCTCTGGTCCGCGATGAAGCGGTTCATCTTGGGCCGGAGCGTGATCACTTTCAGCATGGCCGTGACCATGACCTGGAACAGGTTGTACGGATAGGCGGGGCCGTCCGCGTTCTTCTTTTCCAGATAGGCGTTGATGTTCGTCAGGTCGATGCGCTCCGAGATGAAGGCCTCGTTGTCACAGCGATTGGGATACATCAGCGGCATGATCGTATGCATCGAATCGATGTTGCGTAGATACGTGCCGTCCCGGCGGTCTCCTCTGCGCCTCTTCATATCCGTCTCTCCTTATGTTCTGATCCGCGCGCCGCACGGGCACGCGGTATTCTGCCTCCCTATGGTGCGGCTGCCAGCAGGGCGCCGCGGTCCGGTCCGGCTGCGGGCCCGTCAGATGATCCGGTCCTGCGCGCCGTCCCGCACGCTGCGCGCATACTGGCGCCAGCGCGGCAGCCAGTAGCTCTTCCCGTATACCGCGGCCTCCGCCACGGCGCAGACCGGGACGGCCGCGACCACGTCTACGAACGAGTGCTGCTTGACGAAGCAGACCGACGCGCAGATCATGACCACGAACACGGCCAGGCCGGCCTTGCGGGTATAGGAGCACTCCTTGTCCTTAAGGGCCGCGGACAGGATCCCGACCGAATACGCCACATGCAGCGACGGGCAGATCCCGGTCGGCGTATCGAACGCGTAGATCAGGCCCATGATCCAGGTCAGGAGGTTTTCCCGCTCGAAATACTCCGGCCGCAGCTCCTGCCGGCTCGGGTACAGCACATACCAGATCATGGCCAGCGCCTGCGTGATCATGATGAAGGTCTGGATCCGCCTGAACTGCTCCACGTTGTGGAAGAACGAATCCGCCAGCGACGTGAACACGAGCAGGTACCAGGCCACGTAAAAGATCACGAAGAACTCATGGAACGGGATCAGGTCATCGATCTCGCAGTGGATCACATGGCAGGCCGAAAACGGGATCAGGTTCTCCGTGATGAGGTACATCGCGAAATAGACGAGCCAGCCGCCCAGCAGCCATACATGCGCGAAGCGCGGCTCATTCAGGCGCCGCAGCGAGAAGCCGCTGTAATCCACACGCGGCCGGTTCAGCCGCATCGGCACCGACGACAGGTTGGTCGGGTATTCCTTTTTGGAGATGTTCGGATACGGCACCACCGTATGCTCCGGCAGCGAGACCGCGATCTGCGTGATCCGGTCCATCAGCGCGCCGCAGACGCGCCGGCGCTCTTCTTCGGCCGGCCGGTCCGCCCGGTATGAGACCGGCTCCCCGAAATACAGCGTCTCCAGACGGGGCGCCACATAGAGCGGCACGAATCTCAGTTCTTTCCCGGTGCGGCGGTGATACATCCTGGCCAGGTCCACGAAGTGGTCCTGGAATTCATGCACGATATGGTTATGCTCGTCATAGCACTCGGGGAAGATCACGATGCTCCCGCCCGCACCCAGCGCGTCCATGGACTCGCGGAACGTCTTGACCAGGCGCGAATCGTGATAGACGCCGATCGTGCGCGCGTTCGTAAAGATCAGCTCCGAGACCGGGGCGATCAGATGGCTGAGGATCCGGTAGAACCAGTGCAGGGCCCTGGGCTTGCGGGACCAGAAGTCCTCGAATGCGTAGGGCGGGACCGTCTTCCGGTCCATCATCTCCCCGATACACCAGGTCCTGTGCGGAAAGGGCAAGTACAGCTCCGCCGACACGGGGCCGTACAGCTGGCTGTGGTTGCCCACGATCACGCAGGGCTCCTTCGGCAGGTTCTCCTCTCCGGAGAGCTGCATCTTCGGGAAAAACAGGCGCACGAACCAGCGCACCAGCCGGTACAGCGGCGACACTCCCTTATTCTCTCGTTTATTCGTTTTTTCGGAAGATACGGCTTCCTTTTCCGGAACGGCAGCGTCCTTTTCCGGAGATATGTCTTCCTTTTCCATAGGGTCTTCCCCTTCCGGAGCACGCCTTTTTTCGGGCCGGCCCCGTTCAAACGCGGATCGGGCATGCCTTTTCGGAAAGCATGCCCTGTATCGATTCGCGAATCAAATTTATTATACCATAGTCTGTCCGAAAATGGCAATCTTTCTTTCCGGCCGGCGGACTGCTCCGGAACCGAGATCCTCCCTTATCTTCCGCCACTTTGCGCGTCCGGCCCCAGCAGCCGGTGCGCGCGCCAGAGCGAGACATTGAACGTCCGCACGTCCGACTGCTCATAGGCCCGCTCGATGCGGTCCGTATAGTATGCAAGATATTCAGCCGGCACCTCATCGATATGCTCGGCGATCACGGGCGCCGCATCCGTGGACAAATTACGCGACCAGTAGCTGTGATCGATCTCCGTGCGGCCGGAGGAAAGATTATACCGTGCGATCATCGCGTCCGGCTTCATGAACGCGAAGACCATCCAGCCGATCAGCATCGTGACCGTAAAGAAGCGCATCAGCTTGAACGTCGGCCGGTGGATGCTGATCAGCGCGCCGGTCACGAGGACCGTCAGGCACGGCAGGAACCAGAGCACCAGGAGCCGGTCGAACGACAGGTCATAGGCCTGCACGTACAGGATCATGCGCATCGCCGCGGACGCGATCATCACGTAGGTGCAGCCGCACAGGAAGGTCAGCAGGATCCGGACCGCACGGCTCGGACGGAACACGCCGGTCACGAGCAGGACCGCAAAGAGATTCAAAACGGCCACGAAGAGCAGCTGAAAGAACCCTTCCCGCGCGTACGACGCATACGTCACGCCTTCCGGCAGGCCCAGCCGACCGCCCGCGAACAGGTACAGGATCTGGATCACGCAGAACACGCCGTAGACGACCGAGAACATCACGAGGCCCACCGTCGCGGGCAGCGGGTCCGCGTGCGGCTCTTTGATCCGGACCGGCGTCTGCGCGCGCCGGCGCGCCGCGTAGGACAGGCCGAAAAAGATATAGAACCCGGCGATCAGCCAGAGCGCGTAGATCAGGATCCGCTCGTCCAGATGCAGCCACTCCGGGATCCGCAGGACCCAGAGCGTGACGCGGTGGAAGATCTCATCGGCCTCGCCGAGCATCAGGATCACGAGCCACAGGACCGGGATGCAGACAAAGATGCTGGCCAGCACGATGCCGACGTTCCGCCACGGGACCTTTTTCCGGCCTTCCGCATGCCGGTCCGTCAAACGGAACGGCACCGGCACGGCCGAGACGCCCTGGAACCAGGTCACGATCAGCTCTCCGAGCGCACGGACAGGACGGAAGATCCCCATGTCCTGCCAGAGATCCCGCACATACAGCGTCATCAGGATCCCGATCCCCAGCCAGCTCGTGCGGACCACGAACGTGCGGTTCGTGAGCACGTTCCCGACCGCGAGCACCGCGATGCCGGCCAGCCAGAACAGGCTCCATCCGCCAGCCTTCCGCCCCTGCGCGCGGGCCGCCTGCAGCAGCAGGATCACGGCCGCCGCGGCCCAGACGGCCACCGCGATGCCGCGCCCGTTATGATACAGGCAGACCAGCGAGACGATCGCGAAAATGGCCGCGGGAAGGACGAGGCCGCGCAGGCCCGTCTTCTCTTCTTCGGACATCGGTTCGCGGACCGGCGCCGCGTACACGGGCTGCTGATACGCGCCCTGCTGCGCCGGCATCCCCTCTGCCTGCGGCCCGTCCGGCTGCCGGTACATTCCCTGCTGCGCGCCGCCGGGCAGGGCGCTTCCCTGCATGCCGGCCGGCTGTGTGAACCGGGCGCCCGCATACGCGCCCTGCTGCTGCGCCGCATTCCCGGCATTTCCGGCCGGCGCCTGTCCGGCCTCGTTCCCCGGCTGCGGCTGCGCTTCGGGCGTCAGCCGCTCTCCGGTCATCGGATCATAGTTCATCATATCATGCTTCTCCTGCCATGATCGGCTGCTTTGTGTCCGCATCCGCCTGCGGCGGATCGGCAACGAATTCCAGGATATCGCCGGGCTGGCAGTCCAGCTCCCGGCAGATCGCGTTCAGTGTCTCCAGCCGCACCGCGCGGGCCCGGCCGTTCTTCAGGATCGAGAGGTTCGCGAGCGTGATCCCGACCCGGTCTGCCAGCTCCGTCACGCCCATCTTGCGCCGGGCCAGCATCACGTCCAGATTGATCTGTATCATGCCGCGCCTCCTTATACCGTCAGGTCCTGTTCTTCCTGCATC
>CACXFD010000054.1 GCA_902766845.1 uncultured Lachnospiraceae bacterium
CGCCTATGACGGCTACGAGATCGGCCTGACCGTGGTCGCGGACGCTGTGCAGTCTCATAACATCGAGGACGCGGCCATGAGCGCCTGGGGCGTGTCGGCATCGTCCCTGGGCCTGGGCCAGTAAGGAAAGGAGTGGAAGATCATGAAGAAGAACATGAATCGGATCGTGACGCTGCTCCTGCTCCTGGTCCTCGCGATGAGCATGAGCCTGACCGCGTTCGCGGAGGACTACAAAGGCCGGGAAGGCTGGGAAGTCGTCTACGAAGGCAACAACAAACTGACGCCCAACTTCACCGCGGGCGATATCGCGGATGAGCTGGACATCCTGCAGCCCGGCGACTCGATGACGCTGACGATCACACTGAAGAACGCCTCCGACAAGCAGGTCAACTTCTGGATGAACAACTCCATCCTGGAGAGCTTCGAAGAGAGCGCGGAAGGCGCGGGCGCCGCGTACGAGTACATCCTGACCTACTCCGGCCGGGAAGAGCCTCTGTTCTCGAGCGAGAACGTCGGCGGTGACGACACCACGGCCGGCGAAGGCCTCCACGAGGCGACGGGCGCCCTGGAAGACATGTTCTTCCTGGAGACCCTGGCCCCCGGCAAGACCGGCGTGATCACGCTGTATGTCAAGCTGGACGGCGAGACGCAGGGCAACGATTATCAGGACTCCATGGCGCAGATCGAGATGCAGTTCGCGGTCGAAGAGGTCGTGGAGAACGAAACGAAGGTCGTCGTGACCGGCGATCCGACGGACATGCTTCCGTGGATCCTGTCGGCCGCGGCCGCGGGCGTGTTCCTGCTGGCGGTCGTGATCCTTCGCTTCCGCGCCGCGGGCCGGGAAAGGAGACGCTGAGATCATGAAAAGAAAGAATCTGCGCAGCTTTGCGCTGGCGCTGGCCCTGTGCCTGGCGCTGATCGTCTCGAACCTCCCGTCCCTGCAGGCAAAGGCGGCCTACACCTATAAGGTGACGGTCTCCCCGGGCCTGTACGGCGAAGCGGAGAACGCGGACGAGGCCGGCGGCCCCCTGGTGTTCCAGGTGCCGTACGGCGAAGAGTGGGATCCCGAAGAGCATGTGACGCTGACCGAGACCACCGAGAAGTATAAGTTCAAGGGCTATCACGTGGGCGGCGAAGGCCAGGTCCACGTCGGCGCCCTGAAGATCACGCAGGATACCGAGTTCATCGCTTCCTACGGTGTGGCCGGCGGCACCGTCAAGTATACGGTGCAGTACCACACGAACGAAGGCGCGGAGCTGGCGCCCGACCGTGAATACTACGGCAACGTCGGCGATAAGCCCGTGGTCGCGTACCTGTACTTCGAAGACTGGCTGCCTCAGGGCTGGGCCCTGACCAAGACGCTGGTCACTGACGAATCCCAGAACATCTTCGAATTCGTCTACTCGCCTGTGGAAGAGACCACGACCATCGTACCGGTCACGCCGGAAGGCGGCGGCCAGGGCGGCGGCCAGGGCGGTGGCCAGGGCGGTGGCCAGGGCGGCGGCGGCCAGGAAGGCGGCGGCGGCCAGGAAGGCGGTGAAGGCGGCCAGGAAGGCGGTGAAGGCGGTCAGGAAGGCGGCGAAGGCGGCCAGGAGGGCGGCGAAGGCGGCGAGACCATCCCCGATGAGAGCGTCCCGACGACCGAGCCCGGCACCATTCCCGAGACCATCGACATCGACGATGAGACCGTCCCGCTGGTCGACCCGACCGGTGAAGGCGGGAACGGCGGAAACGGCGGCATCCCGGCCGGAGCCCTGTACGGGATCGGCGGCGGCGTCGTAGGCGTCGGCATCCTCGCGTTCCTTGTCGCGATGCTCAAGCGCCGCAAGAACAACGGCGAAGAGTAAGCCGAGGCTTTCTATGGACAAAAGATCCAACACACGCGGGGGCGGAAAGTTTCTTTCCGCCCTCTGCCGCATCCTGGGGACCGTTATCATGATCGCGGTGATCCTGGTCCCGCTCGCGGTGCTGGGGCCGCGCCTGTTCGGGCTGCGGGCCTACCACGTGACCAGCGGGAGCATGGAGCCGGCCATCCCGACCGGGAGCCTGGTCTATGTGCGCGCGGCGCAGGCGGAGACGCTGGAGGCCGGCGAGATCATCGCGTTCTCGGTGCGCGGCTCCGTGGTCACGCACCGCGTGCTCGAGAACGATGCCGCGGCCCGGGAACTGATCACCAAAGGCGACGCGAACGACCGCGAGGATCTGACGCCGATCCCGTACAACGCGCTGATCGGCCGCGTGGCCGTGACCGTGCCGCGCCTCGGCGCGCTGGCGTCGTCGCTGACGACGCTGTACGGCAAGATCTTCCTCGCAGCCGCGCTGGCCGTGGGCTTTTTGCTGCAGCTTCTGGGCACGCAGCTGGCACCGCGGGAGGAAGAGTAAGAGAGAAAGAGCAGGCGGACCGAGAACGGCCGGAGACCCCTCCGGCCGTTTTTATGCTGTTTTAACGGTATCTTGCACGGGAGATAGACAAACACCCGAATCGTGTTGTAAAATGGCTCTGCGGGGCGCTCAGGGGCCTTCCCGGGCCTTCCGGCACCGCGGGCGCGGCCGAATGCATGCGGCCGGACGGGCACAGACTTTTGCCGCGCGCAGAAGAAGAAAGGAGCAGCCAGATGAATCTTGCGTTTCGAAATGTGTGGGCCATCACGGTCAACGATGGCTTCGACGTCCTGCGCCACGCGGCCGTCGTCACCGAAGGGGACCGCATCACCTATGTGGGACCGGACGAGGACCTGGTCCTTCCGGAGGGGAAGGAATTCCGCGTGATCGACGGGAAAGACCGGAATCTCGTGATGCCCGGCCTCGTGAACGGCCACACGCACCTGCCGCTCGGCATGCTGCGCGGCAGCGCGGACGACCTGCCCCTGCAGCGCTGGCTGGACGAGCTGATCTTCCCCGGCGAGGCCAAGCATACGCCCGAGACGCTGATGACGGGCGCCCTGCTCGCGCTCGCGGAGCTCACGCGCTACGGCGTGACCTGCTTCAACGATATGTACATGTCGGTCCGGACCAACGCGCGCGCGGTGGAGCAGTCGGGCCAGCGGGCCCTGCTCACGAACGTGCAGATCGGCGTGGATCCGCACCATTACGACTACCTGCGCGAGAACATCGAGACCGCGGAGGAATACGCCGGCCATCCGCGCATCCGCATCGGCTTCGGGCCGCACGCGGAATATACCGAGGCCCACCATTCGCTCAACGACTCGCTCGAAGCCGCGCTGCGCTTTCACGCGCCGCTCCATATCCACGTCAGCGAGACGCGCAAGGAGCATGAGGAATGCAAGGCGCGCCATAACGGCATGACGCCGACGCAGTACCTCGAGAGCATCGGCTATTTCCAGACGAAGGTCCTGATGGCGCACTGTGTCTGGATCGAAGAGTGCGACATGGACATCATCCAGAAATACGATGCCACGGTCCTTCATAACCCGTGTTCCAACATGAAGCTCGCGAGCGGCTTTGCTCCGCTGCCGCGCATGCTCGAGCGCGGCCTGAACGTGGCGCTCGCGACGGACAGCTCCTCGAGCAACAACAACCTGGACCTGTGGGAGGAGATGCGCGCGGCCGCGCTGATCCACAAGGCCAACACGCTGGACGCCACGGCCGTGAACGCACGTCAGGCCCTGACGCTCGCGACGCGGGGCGGCGCCGAGGCGCTGGGCTTTACGGACACCGGCTGCCTGGTGCCCGGGAAGAAGGCCGATCTCGTGATGGTGGACATCACGGGCCCGAGCTGGCATCCGATGACCGATATCGTGCACCACGTGGTCTACGCGGGCAGCGCCCACGACGTCGTGATGACCGTGGCGGACGGCGAGGTCCTGTACGACCACGGCGTCTATACGCGGCTGGATGTGGAGAAGATCACCGCGGAGGCGGACCGGCTGTACCGGGACGTGTTCGCGTAAGGCCGCGAAACAGCGGTAATAACGCAAAAAAAGAAAGGCTGCTTCCCGTAAAACGGGAAGCAGCCTTTTTGATCATGCGGTCTGCTTGCGGCGCCCGGACGGGCACCGGCCGGAGCGGTCTTACGCAGCCGCTTCGGGATCGATCGGGCTGTCCTCTTCCGGAAGCTCGGACGTGCAGTGCGGGCAGCGGGTCGCCAGGATGCTGATCTCGCTCTGGCAGAACGGGCAGACCTTGGTCGTGGGCTCCTCGGGAGCTTCCTCGGCGGGCTTCATGGCTGCGCGGGCCTTGTTGATGGCGCGGACGACCAGGAAGACCACGAATGCCATCAGCACGAAGTTGATGATGCCCTGGATGAACATGCCGAAGTTGACGACGGCCGCGCCGGCCTCCTCCGCGGCGGCAGCCGTGGCATAGTGGTTGCCGTCCAGAGCGATGAACCAGGTCGTGAAGTCAGCGCCGGCCGTGATCAGCGACAGCAGCGGCATCAGGATGTTGTTGACCAGCGTGCCGACCAGCGAACTGAACGCGCCGCCGACGATGACGCCGACAGCCATGTCGATCATGTTGCCCTTGATCGCAAATTCCTTGAACTCTTTTAACATACTCTTTCCCCTTTCATGTTTTTGTTATGTTTCAGCGCCGCGCGGCAGAGCGGAGACGGCGCCGTCGATGATCATTCCGCACGGACCCGGCTGCCGCAGGCGCAGCGGCCGGGTCCGTGCATCCGATCTTACGGCTGAGCGGCCACGGCGTTCTCGTACAGGAAATCCTGGACCTTCCGGGTCAGGAAGTAAGCCTTCAGATTGGCTTCCTCGTACTGCTGGGTCAGCTCGGTGACCGTGGTGCCCATCTCTTCGGCGTAGTCCGCGAGCGCGTCGGCGTATTCATCGTCCGTCAGGTCCATGCCCTCGGCCGCAATGACCGCGGTCTGGATCATCTCGTTGCGGATGGTCTGCTCGGCGGCATTGTGGACCATGCTGCGGAATTCGTCTTCGGTGACGTCGAACAGGTAGCTGACATAGGTCGCCAGATCGATCTG
The DNA here is from genome assembly GCA_902766845.1 of uncultured Lachnospiraceae bacterium. Lineage (GTDB taxonomy): Bacteria > Bacillota > Clostridia > Lachnospirales > Lachnospiraceae > RUG11204. The sequence goes on from CACXFD010000054.1 coordinate 4,952, forward strand.
GTAGGCAGCCGCCTGCTGCTCATAGGTGGAGACCAGGTTGTTCTCGTAGTAGGACACGGTCTCGGTCGGATAGCCGGTGATCTCCGCGTTCGCGGCGACGGCTTCGAGGACGGCCGCCATCTCGTCCTGCTCCTTGGAAGCTTCCTTCTGTTCCTGAAGGAAACTGCGGATATCTTCGCGCAGGGCCTCGACGGTCTCGACGCCTTCATAGCCGAGGCCGGCCACGAACTCATCCGTGAGCTCGGGCTGCTTCATCTCGCCGATGTACTGGATCGTCACGTCGAACGTGGTGGCCTTGCCGGCCAGGTCCGCGTTGCGGTAATCGTCGGGGAACATCACGTTATTCAATGTGACCGTGGTCCCGACCTGCTTGCCGATCAGCTGCTCCTCGAAGTCGCCGACGAACGAATGCGAGCCGATGGTCAGGTCATAGCCGTCTTCGCCCGAAGCGCCGCCCTCGAACGCGACGCCGTCCAGATAGCCGGTATAGAGGATGTGGACCGTATCGCCGTTTTCGATGACCTGCTTGTCCGAAGGCTGCAGGGAAGCGTTCTCCTGCAGGAGCATGTCGAGCTGTTCCTGGATCTCGTCCTCCGAGACCTCGGTGGAGACCGGCGTGTAGGAGACGCCTTTGTATTCCCCGAGCTTGACGTAATCGTGGAAATCATAGGTCAGGGACAGGTAGGACGGCACGCCCTCCACGTCCACGGTGGGCAGGGCCGCTTCGGTCTCCGGGATCGCAGGCTCCGTTTCGGAAGACGATTCCGCGGGGGATTCCGCGGGTGTCTCAGCAGGCGCCGCGGTGGATTCGGCCGGGGCGGCCGTGCTCTCCGCCTGCGTCTCCTTCTGGGAAGAGCCGCACGCCGTGAGCGCGAGGCAGAGCGTCAGGCAGAGGAGGGGCAGCAGCACGCGCCGCAGCCGGGAAGGCAAGATCAGTTTCATCGAAAGGACCTCCTGTATCATTCATAATAAAAAAGCCGCAAAAGTGGTCTGCCTTACTATACCACACTTTGCGGCTGAATTCTACGAATTCTTTGTGAAATCGAACGGGCTTCGGCCTCGCCGGCCGGCTGCCGGTCTTCAGCCCGGTCCGCGGCCTTAGGCGTTCCGGCCGGGCATCCGGTCCGCGGCCTTAGGCATTCCGGCCGGGCATCCGGTCCGCGGCCTCCGGCCTCAGTGCCCGAACAGGTAGGTCAGGCCCAGCAGGACATAGAGCGGCCCGAAGCAGTAGGCCATGAACATCTCCGCGGACGGCAGGCGCTTGCGGAAGCCGCCGGTGACCAGCAGGATCTCGCTGAAATAGGCCGCCGCGCCGAAGAAGTAGGCGATGCCCCGCACCATGTGGGGATGGGGGATCGAAAACAGCGAGACGAGGAACAGGATCAGCGCGCCGAGGACGAAGAGATTGCGGAACCACAGGAACAGCCGGTCGCGGCGCACGTTCTGGCTCTCCGCCAGTACGTCCTCCTCCAGGATGAAGTTCTCGAGGAAGTCCTGCATGCGCGTCTTCTTGCGCGGGCGGATCAGGCCGTGCGGCGTCATGACGGATTCGAGCGGCCGGTCGTGCGTCTCATGCGGGACGCGGTCCACCATCTGGCAGGAGAAGGCCAGGCCCATCGTGTGGACGCCCTCGGGGGCGTGATCGTCCAGGAAGCGGTCGTAATAGCCGCCGCCGTAGCCGAGGCGGTTGCCGTCCTCGTCGAACGCGACGCCGGGCAGGACGATCAGGTCTCCCGGGACCGGCGTGACCCGCTCGCCCTCGCCGGTCGGCTCGTAGATGCCGAACGCGCCGCGGGTCAGCTCCTGGTCGGGATGGATGTCATAGAAATGCAGGTGGCCGTGGCCGGGGCGCCCCTCGGTCTTCGGGACCGCGATGGTCTTGCCGGCGTGCAGCGCCGTGCGGATCAGGCCGCGCGTGTCCACTTCCGCGCCCGCGGACAGGTATAAAAAGACGCGGCTCGCGTTCTTCCATTCCGGACACGCGAAGAGGGCTTCCCGCAGGGAAGCCTCCTCGTGAAGGCGCACATCGTCCGGGATCGCGGCCCGGACGGCCTTCATCTCTTTTCTCATCTGGCGCTTGCGGACCGGGATCTCAGCAGATTCCGCCACGGAGCGGAACGTTTCGGGCGCCGGTTCCGTCATCTTATACGTCCGCCTTCCAGATTCCGTGCAGGTTGCAGCTCTCGTAGACCGCGACCGGGGCGTCGCCCTCCGTCAGAGCGAATTCCGCCGACGGGGCGTCGCCGGGGGCCAGGTCCTTCTTCTGGAAGCCCTGGGCGGTCTCGAGCAGGATCCATTCGATGTAATGCGCCTCCAGCATCGGATGCGCGACGCTTCCGACCTGCACGTTCACGATGCCGTCCTCGATGCGCACGTCCGGCACATGCTTTTCGAGCGCGCCGTCGGAGACGCCGATCTCGACTTCCTTCATGGGCTCGCCGCAGCACTTGGTCGGGCAGGCAGATCCGCGGAAGATGACGATCATCTTGCCGCAGCCTTCACAGCGGTAGAATTTCATAGGGGCTCCTTTCTTTCAGCGGCCGCAGGGCCGTCAATAGTTCTCTTCGCGGACTTCGAAATAGGCCTGCGGGTGGCTGCAGACCGGACATACCTCGGGCGCCTGCGTGCCTACGACCACATGGCCGCAGTTGCGGCATTCCCAGACCTTGACTTCGCTCTTTTGGAAGACTTCCTGCATCTCCACGTTCTTCAG
>CACXFD010000055.1 GCA_902766845.1 uncultured Lachnospiraceae bacterium
CTGGCTGATCTGGAAGCTGACCGGCGGCAAGCGCCACGTCACGGATCTGACCAACGCGTCGCGCACGATGCTTTTCGATATCAACCGCCTGTGCTGGGACGAGGAGCTCTGCCGCGAGGTCGGCGTGCCGATGTCGATGCTGCCCGAGGTCCTGCCGTCCAGCGGCCTGTTCGGCGAGACCGCGCCCGAGGTCTTCGGCGAGCACCCGATCCTGATCACCGGCGCGGCCGGCGACCAGCAGGCGGCCCTGTTCGGCCAGTGCTGCTTCGAACCCGGCCAGGTCAAGAACACCTACGGCACCGGATGCTTCCTGCTGATGAACACCGGCGAGCGTCCGGTCCGTTCCAAGAGCGGCCTCGTCACCACGATCGCGGCCAGCCTGCCTGGACGCGTCCAGTACGCGCTCGAGGGCAGCGTCTTTGTGGCCGGCGCCTCCATCCAGTGGCTGCGCGACGAGCTGCGCATGATCAAGAACGCGCCGCAGTCGGAAGAATACGCGACGGCGGTCCCGGACACCAACGGCGTCTACGTGGTCCCGGCCTTCACGGGCCTGGGCGCGCCGTACTGGGACGCCTATGCGCGCGGCACCATCGTGGGCCTGACCCGCGGCGCCAAGAAGGAGCACCTGATCCGCGCGACCCTCGAGTCCCTGGCCTACCAGACCTCGGACGTGGTCCGCGCGATGGAACAGGACGCGGGGGCCCCGCTCTCCGGCCTGCGTGTGGACGGCGGCGCGAGCGCCAACAACTTCCTTATGGGCTTCCAGGCGGACATCCTCGGCGTACCGGTGGACCGCCCGCGCTGCATCGAGACCACCGCGCTGGGCGCGGCCTATCTGGCCGGTCTGGCCGTGGGCTACTGGCAGGATCTGGATGACATCCGCGCGAACTGGGCTCTGGACCGGACGTTCGAGCCCTCGATGCCCGCAGAAGACCGCGAAAAGCGCGTCAAAGGCTGGAAAAAGGCCGTGCGCTGCGCAATGGGCTGGGCCCGCGAAGAAGAATAAAACAAAGCGGAGCCGCGGCCCGAATGGGCCCGCGGCTCCGCCGAAAAGGACCGGGCCGCCCCGCGGGGGGCGGCCCGGTCCTTTCACCGATGCGTCATCTGCTTGCCGCTGCCGGCTCCGGCCGCTGCGCATCCGCGCCGGTCCGTCCATGCGCCGGCCTCCCGGCCCCGGCTTCCCGGCTCAGTGCGGCAGGATCGCCGCGGCTCCGAGGCTGTAAACGAGGATCGTCGGGATCTTCAGCAGACACAGGATCAGCAGGAAGCGGCGCGTCGGCATCTTGGAAAGGCCCGCGATCATGCAGAGCAGGTCGTCCGGCATGAACGGCAGCAGGATCGCGACCGCGAAAAAGGCCGTGAAGCCCTTTTCGCTCTGCGTGAGCTTCTGTTCATACTTCGCGATCTGTTCCTCATCCGCAAAATGCTCGACGAACGCCCGGCCCAGCCGGCGCGCGAGCAGGAACGCGATCAGCGAGCCGCCGCAGTTGCCGATCATGTTATAGAGAAAGCCCCAGAACGGCCCGAACATGATCACGCCGACGGTCAGCGCGGCCCCGCCCGGGATGACCGGCACGAGGATCTGCATAAAGTGGATCAGCAGGAACACGGCCGGCGCCCAGATGCCGGCCCGCTCGAGCACGGCCCGGATGGCTTCCTGGTTCGTAAAGAATCCGGTCGCGAAGCCCCAGACGGCCAGTCCGATCACGGCCAGCAGGCCGATCACGGATACGATCTTCAATATGCGGCGCGATGTCTCCGGTTTCATGACGCGGTGCCCTCTCCTGTTGCTGCTGCCTGTGCCGTGCCCTGCGGCACGGCCGTACCTATTATCCCGAATACAACGGGGAAATGCAAGCGGCTTTCGCCGCATTTTCCCTTAATTTTTTCTGAAGGACGACTGAGATGACACACGATCCGATTCCCTTATCCTCCGAGGCCGCCGCGGACATGTCCGGCCTCCCGGCCTCCGAAACAGCCGGCAGGGCCCGTTCCGCATCCCCGGCCGCTCCGGATCCCATCCGCATGGTCCCGGTCGCGCACATCGAGACCGACCTGCCCGAAAAGTTCGGCGTGCCGCGCCAGAGCGGGCTTGCGGACCTGCCCGCGCGCATCGTGATGGAGCCGGCTTACCGGGATCCCGAGGCCTTCCGCGGCCTCGAAGGCTTTTCCCACCTGTGGCTCGTCTGGCTGTTCTCCGAAGTCCCACAGGACCGGCCGTTCTGCGCTACCGTGCGCCCGCCGCGCCTGGGCGGGAACGAACGGGTCGGCGTCTTCGCGTCGCGCTCGCCGTTCCGGCCCAACCGGATCGGCCTGTCCTGCGTCCGCCTCAAATCAGTAGAACAGGACCCGCGTCTCGGCCCGGTCCTGTATGTGACCGGCGCGGACCTGATGAGCGGCACGCCGATCCTGGACATCAAGCCCTACCTGCCGTACGCGGACAGCCATCCGGAGGCTGCGGCCGGCTTTACGGACGGCCTGGCCGATCCGCTCCCGGTGGTCCTCCCGCCGGAGCTGTCCGGCCTGCTGCCCCCGGAAAAGGAAGCGGTCCTGCGTGCGCTCCTGGCCGGCGACCCGCGCCCGCATTACCAGAACGACCCGAACCGCGTCTACGCGATGACCTACGCGGGCCACACCGTGCGCTTTACCGTGGACGGCAAGGCCGTAACGGTCCGCGGGATCGAACCGGTCGCCTGACAAGGCAGAGGCCGCGGCCGCGAAACCGGACCGGGACCGGCCCGCGGCCGCAAAACCGGACCGAGGCCGGCTGGAATCGGCCCGGAATCGGCTTTTTTGTGCTACAAGTCCCGCGCGGCCGGACGGCGCTTTCCGCAAAATCGCCGTCTTTTCCGTTTTTTCGCTATTTTTCGCGCCTTATGAGAAGAATCATGTTGTTTTTCTCCGAAGAGCATACTATAATGAAAGCATCGAATTAGAAAGGAGCCGCTCGTATGAACGTCCGAGAAACCTACCAATACGCCGTCGCTTGTCCTACAAGTATCGGCGTCCGTATCACCCCCGTCAACCGGATGGCGGTCCACAACAGCAATCAGTTCATCATGCAGTCCACCAGTGCGGAGACCAACGTCCTGAACGTCGCGTCCAGCCTCGGCAAGGAATGCCTGGCCCTGACGAAGTTCGTCGAAGGCAGCCCGATCGCCGCGTTCATCCAGGCTCAGCTCCGCGCCCGCAACATCCGCTACGAAGGCGTTTCCGTACCGCAGGGCGGCCCCTGGGGATATCGCCATCAGTTCAACATCGCCGATTCCGGCTTTGGCCTGCGCGCTCCGCGCGTTTGGAATGACCGCGCCGGCGAAGTCGGCCGCACCCTGAACATCAAGGACTTCGACGTCGACCGCATCTTCGGTAAAGAAGGCGTCGGCATCCTGCATCTGTCCGGCCTGATCGCGGCCATGAGCCCCGAGACCACGGAATGCTGCCTGGAGCTCGCGCGCGCCGCGAAGAAGTACGGCACGCTGATCTCCTTTGACCTGAACTACCGCGCGACCTTCTGGAAGGGCCGCGAGGAAGAGCTGTCCGCCGCGTTCTCCGAGATCGCCTCGCTCGCGGACGTGCTCGTCGGTAATGAAGAGGACTTCCAGCTCTGCCTCGGCTTCAAGGGACCCGAGGCCGGCGGCAAGGACCTCGCCGCCAAGATCGAGTCCTTCAAGGC